>NZ_CP058561.1:5000954-5313514 GCF_018141425.1 Vallitalea guaymasensis | reverse complement strand
ACTTTTATCTCTAGATATTGGTTTTCTATAAATAGTATCTTTTAGTTTCTCTGAATCCAATGGACCAAAAGGAGATAAATAAGGAACTCCAAAGGAACGTAGGGATAATAGGTATACTAAGAAAAATAACATACCTGATAATAAACCTATCAATCCGAAACTACCTCCCAAAAGAAGAAAAGCATATTTGGGAAATATTATACTTCTAGTCAATTCTACAGAAGGTATAACATAGGTAGCTATACCTGTTACAGCAATAACTATTACCATAGGAGTACTTACTAATCCAGCAGATACGGCAGATTGTCCAAGTACTAATGCCCCTACAACACTTATGGCCTGCCCTATTGATTCTGGCATCCTTATACCAGCCTCTTTAATGATTTCATAGGCGGCTAGCATAAAAAATGCTTCTACTAGAGTTGGAAATGGTAGTCCACTCCTTGTTTTTATGACTGTTACTACTAAAGATGTGGGAATAAGCTCATGATGAAATGTACTTATTGAAACCCAAAATGCTGGTAATAGAAGAGCTAATAAAAAGGAAATAAACCTGATTACTCTATCTATAGTGGCCAGTACATGATTATTGTAATAATCTTCCTGTGCTTGAAGATGTTCAATAAAAGTGCATGGAACAACTAAGACAGTAGGACTCCCATCTACCAGTATAGCAACTTTCCCCTGTAATATTTTCCTTGAAGCAGTATCTGGTTTCTCAGTATGAAATGCTGTTGGAATAAAATTAAAGGTACCACCATCAGATATACATTCCTCAACATTTGAAGTATCTACTATAGAATCTAAATCTATTTTTTTGATTCTAGTCCTAACTTCATCGACAATTTCTTTATCTGTGATATTATCTAGATAGACAATCTTCAGATCTGTTTCAGTTTGTTTTCCAATAATGAAATGCTCCACTTTCAAGTCAATATTTTTGATTCTCTTTCTTAATAAACAAACATTGATAGTCAAGGACTCGGTAAATCCTTCTCTAGGACCTCTTATATTAATTTCTATACTTGGTTCACTAATATCTCTTTTGGGTGGATTCTCAAAATTCAATACCAAAGCAAAATTAATTTTGTCTATTAATAATACGGCTTTACCTTGTAGAATTGATTTAAAAATAACATCCATTTCAGATGTTACATCTTTATCATTAATACCAAATAAATGTTTGAAATATTCTTTGCTTCTAATCTTGCAAGTACAATTGTTAAGCTTATTCATTATTGATAATTCAATTACCTCAGTATTAATCATTCCGTCTATATAAATAAGTGCTGCCTTTAGATTATATTTATCTCCAATACTTAAATCTCTAATAATAATATCATCGCAATTAACAAATCCCTTTTTTATAATATCAACATTAGAAATTATATTTTCACATAATTTAATATTATGGTTTAGGAATTTATTACTTGATTTAATTTGAGTGCTACTAATGTTTTCCATATTTTACACCATATTCTATAATGAATTCTAATAATAATATTACCCATAAATAATATTTTATTCATATCTGCTTATGTAAAACAGTCTTAATTTCCCTATTTTCCTATATTCTTGGAGATTTATCTAATATGAACAGACAAAATAAAAAAGCCTCTATATTTAAAGGCTTTGTATATTGGTATATCAGCTAATTCTACTTAATTATTCAAAGTTTCTATGTCTGACAGACATCTTTTTGAATGAATTATTTGATTTATCTACTAACATAATGATTATCATATCCAGTAATATGAATAATGATTGTTCAAATAAATTGCCCATGGGTTGTATAGATGGTACAACATTATCTTTACCTTTATAAACACTTGCTGGAACCCAAACTATAATATCTGCTAATAAAGCTGTTTTTCTATCTGGTACACCAGTCATCAAGGCTATAGTTGCATTAGTCTTTTTTACTTCTTCAACTACATAATGAATATGACCTATTTCACCAGAACCGGATGTGAATATAAATAAATCATCTTCTGTAACACTTGGAGTAGTATCATCCCAACACCAATGAACTTCTTTACCAAAATGCATTAATCTCATTGCAAATCCTTTAGTAGCTAATCCTTCACGACCTACTCCCATTAGAAATATTCTTTTATGTTTTTCTATGGCAGAAATTAAATCTCTAACTTGATCTAAGTTGATTCTATCAAAAACTTGATCTAATTCATTTAATATTGTCTTATACATATTATTATATTCCATGACAGTACCTCCATATTAAAATCATACTATTTTTTAGAAACTTCTTTGACAGCTACTTTTCTAGGCTTTCTTTCTTTATTTAAAAAATAATTTATGATCATGACAATAAGTAACATAGAACCCCATATCAGTTTCTTTGAATATGGAGTGAAATTTAATATAGTAAAAGCACTTTGTAGAAATTGTAGTAATGTAATACCTAAGACTACTCCTAGTACTTTTCCTTTACCTCCATTTGGATCATAACCAGCTAATACAGCAACTAGAATAGCCTGTAATTGATAAGTATCACCAAATCCCATACGAGCAGAATTTACACGTGAAATCATAATTAATGATGCAATACCTGATAAAAAACCTATAATCATATATATTCTAATAATTATTCTTTCAGTATTTTGTCCTGAAAATAATGATGCAATTTTATTCTCTCCAATTAGATATATTTGCTTACCTAATTTATGTTTGGACAGGAAAATGTTTATTAGAATCATAGTTATTACCATTATAATAAAAATATACGGTATTACCCCTATTGTAGATGTACCAAATTTCCAATAATCATCAACTAATAATCCTACACTTTCCCCATTAGTCAGTGCCATACCTATGCCATTAAATAATATCATTGTACCTAATGTTGCAATAATTGGAGGTACTGATATTTTGGCAATCAACACTCCATTAACTAAACCGCATAATATTGAATTGGTAATTGCAACTACTATTGCTAAAATAATAATGAACATTTGATTACTATCTGTAATGGGAATAATTTTACCTGACATTACAAATGCTGCTAGTACACCTGAAAGACCAGCATTGGATACTATTGATAAATCTATTCCACCAGTTAACATAGCAATAGACATTCCTAAAGCTAAAAAACCGAATTCACTTATTTGAAACATCATAGATTGAAAGTTGTTAATTGAAAAAAATGATTTTCCTAAAGTGATGCTTAAAATAAAGGTAACCATTATAGTTGCAATTCCTAAAACACTTAATCCTACATCTTTTTTTGAATATTTTAGAAGTATATCTATTCTACTTTTTAGTTGAACATTTTCCATATTTCAATCTCCTCTTTTTGATTATTGGTTACTGAATCTTAATTCTTTTTGATTTCTTAATTTCTCTTTATATGATATAATGCATACGCTAAAAATTAAGATGCATCCAATAAATAAATCGTTCCACGATGTTGATAAACCTAGGAAAACCAAAGTACTTTTGAATAGTTGAATTAATAATACTCCAAGTACCGTACCTAATATGGTACCGTGTCCACCTGTTAATTTAACACCACCAATAACAACTGCTGCAATAATCATGAGTTCTGAACCAACTAAAGTTACGGGATTTACTATTTTTAAATCACTGAAGTAAATAATTCCCATTATGCCTGACAACAGCCCCATATAACAATAAATGAACAATTTTGTCTGTAATATATTTACACCAATACGTTTCGCAAACTCTTCATTATTTCCAATAGCAATTATTTTTCTTCCAAGCATTGTTTTTTGCATTATGAACCATGTTATGAATAATAAGATCACAATAATGATAATAAATACTGATAAACCATAATTACCATGTTCACTTGATAGAGTCAATATATTTTTAGACCCAAAATCAACAAGACTACTTGGCATTTGAGCTAGAGGAATAGATTTTGTTCCAATAAATGTTGTCATAAACCCATAGAATACACTTGATGTACCTAGAGTTACAATTAATGTTGGCAATTTGAAAAAATAGATGATAATTGCATTAATAGAACCTAAAAATATCCCTATACTTCCTGATACTAAGAATGCAAAATAAATATTGTTAATATTGAATTTTAACATTAAATTAATAGCACAATATGCTCCAATGATTGCAATAGAAGTAAATGAAACATCAATCCCTCCAGATATAATCACAATCATTACTCCAAGTGCTAATATCATAGTTCCAGAACCACTTCTGAACATATCAAATAATGTTTCAAAACTTAAAAACATAGGATTGACAAAACTTACTAATATGATATATCCAATCATAATAATAAGTAAGTATTTTTCCATATCCGTCAATTTTCTCTTATTCATTTTTATATTACCCTGTTTTGTACTATCCATATTATTTAGACCTCCATATTAACTGGGTTATTTATTTGATTTATAAGTATTGTTTTTATATTAGGATCTTGCATTTCTTCTTCGTTATATGATTTAATAATATGACCATTATACATAACCAATAATTTATTTGCATTTGCTAAAATTTCTTCTATTTCATCTGATATTAGGATAACTCCCATACCTTGATTAGCATAATCATGAATCTTTTTATATATTTCAGCTTTTGAACCAATATCTATTCCAACTGTTGGAGAATCCAATATAAAAATTTTAGGTTCTCTGACTACCCATTTTCCAATAACAATTTTTTGTTGGTTTCCTCCTGATAGATTTTTGGATAATAAGTTTATATTTTTTGTATTAACATTCATGCCATACACTACATCTGTTGCATATTTGGTATTTTTACTCTTATTGATGAATCCAAAACTTGATTTCAGACTATCTAATATTGTTGAACTTACATTTTCTTTGATACTTTGATTCAGGAATAATCCTTGGGTATGTCTATCTTCAGGCAATAAGGCAATACCATATTCAACTGCATTTTCTGGTTTCTTAATTACAACTTCTTTTTTATCTATTAATATTTTGCCTTCATCAGGTTTGTTTAAACCAAATAATGATAAAGCGAGTTCTGTTCTACCTGAACCTAATAACCCGGTAATTCCTAGTATATCACCTTTATTAAGGGTGAAATTAATATTCTCGTAGTTATCTTTTTTAGTCAATTCTTTTACTTCCAGTAATTGCTTGTTTTCTTTTACATTTCTTATATATTTAGGGTATTCTACTTCTCTACCAGTCATGTAAAAACTTAAACTCTTCTCATTTAGTTCATTTGTTGCAAAATCTCCTACTTTTATTCCGTCTCTTAATATTGTAATTTGGTCTGCTACTTCAAATACTTCGTTAAGCTTATGACTAATAAAAACAATACCTAGCCCTTTTTTCTTCAGTTCAACAACAATAGATAATAAGCGATCCACTTCCGTTTTCGTTAAGGCTGTAGTTGGTTCATCCATGAATAAAATTTTTGCATTTAACATAAGTGCTCTAGAAATAGCTGTCAATTGACGGTTAGCAATAGATAAACTACCAACAGGTGCATCCAGGTCCAGATCAACACCAATCTGTTCTAATTGCTTAGAAACTAATTTTTTGACTTCTTTCCAATTCATATAATGCTTTTTTTCATAGATTTGCTTATTAAAAGCTATATTTTCTGCTACACTCATATGATTAAATAATGATAAATCTTGATATATGACTTGTATACCTTCATTGATACTTGTAATAGGATTCAATTCTTCATACATGTGCCCGTTAATTTGAATTGTACCAGAGTCCGCTTTATAAACACCACTTGCTATTTTAACGATTGTAGATTTGCCGCATCCATTCTCACCTGCTATACACCTAATTTCTCCTTCGTTAATGTTTAAATCAACACCTTTTAGAGCTTTTATCCCTCCAAATGACTTGTATATATTTTTCGCAATTAGTATTGGTTTTGACACATTAATTGCCTCCTTCAATTACATAAAATTGTAGAGACATTAACTGAGAACAATCTCAGTTAATGTCTTGAATCTAATTAGAAAGGATAATTTCCATCCTCATATTGACCTTCTTTAAGAATCATAGGAGCATCACCATAAATTATTTTCTTTTCTTCATCAATTACTATATTTTCATATCCAGGTGCCTCTAAATTAGTATCATTATCTATTGTATCACCTTGAAGAATTTTTAATGCAGCAGCGCAACTAGCATAACCTACATCTGCTGGTCTCCAACATTGTGCATGATTCATATAACCTTCATTTATGTAAGCGGATGAAACTGATGGTATACCTAAACTGACTACAGCTACATCTTTTCTATTTTTTTCTTTTAATACTGCAGCAAAATTACTTCCAGATGAAACTGATGTTCCAACAAAGCCTTTTATATCTGGATAAGCTTTTAATATTTCTAATGCCTTATCTCTTGCTATTGTATCATCATTTTTGTCTTCATAAGGTTGATCAGATACTGCTTCCATCTCTGGATAGTTTTCTGCAAGATATTCCATTCCTGCATTATACCATTCCATATGTGTTTGCATTGTTAATCCTCCAACCATTGCCACAAATTTTCCTTTACCTTCCATTGCTGTTGCAAGATTTTCAAACATAAGTCTACCGAAATCTTCATTTTTGAAAGCTTCAATATCATAATCTACAACATCTGTTAAATTAGTA
This sequence comes from Vallitalea guaymasensis, assembly GCF_018141425.1. NCBI lineage: Bacteria > Bacillati > Bacillota > Clostridia > Lachnospirales > Vallitaleaceae > Vallitalea > Vallitalea guaymasensis. The sequence goes on along the minus strand of NZ_CP058561.1, from coordinate 5,306,913 downwards.
GCTTCATGGCTAATAGTGATAATTCCTTTATCCTTAGCTTTTTGAAGTACCGGTTTCATTGATTGAGGGTCATTTGGAACTACTATAATAGCATCTACTCCTTGAGCAATAAGATCTTCAACCATTTGAACTTGTTTAGCTGGGTCGCCACCTTCAGGGGCAATTTGTTTAGCCTCAACCAAATCAGCATATTTTTCACCAAAATCATTAACGCCTAATCGCATATCATCAAACCATGGAATTCCTTCATGTTTAGCAACCATTACAATTTTAAATTTCTCTTTTTTACTAGTAGTAGTGTCTTTTGACTTATTGTCTTTGTTTTCTTCTGATTTACTAGCATTAGTATCATTTTTTGAAGTTTCATTCTTAGAGCAAGCCCCCAATATACTTACCATTAACATCATACTAACTATCAAACATAAAACTTTAAAGCTTTTTTTCATATTTTCCTTCCTCCTTTGGTCAATAATAATATTTGACGTCTCCGTTCACGTGCACGGATTGTGTATATTATACAACCATACCTATTGATTGTCAATAGTGTTTTATTTACACAAACACTTGCAAATTTATTATTTAATGCTATAATTTAATATGATAGTCAAAAACATTTGATATAAATGTTTTGTGTTATATGGATGATAGTTATGTGTTCTCGTACACGTAATAATAATTAAGGAGGCAAATTTATGGCAATTACTTCGGAACAAATAGCTAAACTTGCCAATGTATCTAGAGGAACGGTTGATAGAGCACTTCATAATAGAGGTGGCGTTAGTCCAGAAGTTAGTGCAAGAATTAAAAAAATAGCTGCAGAGCTTGGGTATACACCAAATACAGCTGCATCAGCATTAGCTAGAACAAAAAAACGAACTACTGTAGGTATTATAATACCTGCAAATCAAAATTATTTTTTTGATAATATGAAATCAGGTTTGTTATTGGCTCAAGAAGAATTCAGCAATTATGGTATTCAATTGGAGATTTTTCAAACCTATGGACTTGACGAATATAACCAACTAAAATATATAGAGGAATTAGAAAAAAAAGGTATGAATGGATTATTGATATCTCCAGTTAATACAGAAAAAATAAAAAATAAGATAATCCAATTGACTGAAAACAAAATTCCTGTTATTACACTTAATTCTGATATTGAAAAATCTAAACGCCTATGCTATGTTGGTCACGATTATTATCAAAGTGGGAAAACAGCTGAAGGCATGATGGCACTCATTAATAATAGAAAGTTCAAATTAGCAATTATTACTGGTTCTACCAAATCACTAAGCCAAAGTCAGCGTGTAGAAGGATTTATAAATAATGCCAAAAAAAGAAGTCACGATTTTGATATAGTTGAGATTTGTGAAAATAATGACGACGATATAGATTCTTATTTACAGACACTTAGAATACTCAAGGAGTATAAAGATCTTAATGCCCTTTACATAACAGGTAGTGGTATTTATGGAGTAGTTAAAGCATTGAAAGAATTAAAGTTAGAAAGAAAGATATGTGTAATAACTTTTGGTGATTTGCCAAGAACCCTTGAATATGTCATTGAAGATACTATTGATGCTACTATATGCCAGAATGTCTTTGATCAAGGTTATGTGTCTGCAAAACTTATGTTCAATTATATTATTAAAAATGAATATCCTAACAAAGATAAATATTACACTAAGATAGATATAAGAATAAAAGAAAATATTCTACCAAACTACTGATGATTTATGCTATATGATATAGATGAGGATTCTAATTGATACTTACAAAAGCTAACAAGAAAAACTGATAAGATTATTAAAAATCTATCAGTTTTACCTTTAATAAATATAACGTTTTTATTATCATTAAAATATAATTTGAAATAAAATCTATTAACTTTTATTACATATCTTATTTAGCTAATTCTGTCTTATACCCTTTTATCTGACGATTTAGAATTCCAAATTCTCCTATAGTGAAAATACCAGCTAAACTAATAGTCAAAAAGTCACCAATAGGCAATGATAACCATACACCAGTTTCTTTCATGAATAATGGTAAAATCAGTGATATTGGGATGAAGAACAGTACTTGTCTTCCCATAACTATCAATGCAGCTTTACCTGCTTTACCAAGTGCTTGGAAAAATGTGATAGCTGTAATCATGAATCCGTATAGTACAAATACACTTAAAAACATTCTAAAGCTATTGGCACCAGATGATACCAAAGCTTGGTCTGTAATAAACCAGCTTAGTATGAACTTTGGTAATAACATGAATAATAACCATAATACACCTGATATTCCAGTAGCTATCTTTGTAAATGATGAAAATGCTTCTTTTACCCTTGCATATTGTTTAGCACCATAGTTGGCTCCCAGTACCGGCTGTAATCCTTGACCTATCCCCCACATTGGTATAAAAGCAAACATCATTATTCTTTGAGCTGAACTAAGGACAATAATACTATCATTACCCCCATATGATGACATTAACCTAAGTAATATAGCTAATTGTATTGCGGACATAAATTGCATTAACATTCCTGAAAAACCGACACTTAATATCTTAGGCATAATATCCATGGAAAGCCTAAAACTTTTTTTCCTTAGCTTAATGACGCTTCTTCCAGATTTGAAGTAAATTAAATCACCTATCAAATATATGATTTGACTGATAACTGTGGCTATTGCAGCACCCTCTATTCCCATATCAAATACCTTAATAAAAATAGGGTCCAAGATAATATTGATAACCATACCAACAAAAACTATTGTCATTGCAGATTTCATCTTACCCTCACCACGGATAAGCATATTGAGAGCTGGTCCTATACCAGCAACTATGAATCCTAAAGAAATTATTTTTATGTATTTTTCACCTAAAACCAAGATATCATCTCTAGCACCCAAAAAATGCAGTATGGGGGTTGCAAAATTATAGACTACAAGAGTTAGTATTACTGATAATATGGCTACACCTATAAAAACATTTCCAAATAGTTTATCAATAGTTTCTTCATCTTTTTCTCCGATTGCTCTTGATAAAAGGGACATTGCTCCTGTTGCAAATAAAGTAAGTATAGCTTGGTTAACTAATACAACATTATAAGCCATAGTTATTGCTCCAACTCCTGCCCCACTTACAAACTGTCCTACAAATATTGCATCCACCATATTGTATAATCCTACGGCTAACATTCCAATAATACCTGGTACAGCAAGTTTCATGAATAACTTGCCCATGTTAAGTTCCAATAATGCTTTTCTGTTTTCGCTCATATAAACTTCCTCCTTCATTAAATAATCAACTGATTATAAGTAAAAATACTAAGTAATCATAAAAAATTAAATAACTATAAATATGTTGGTGACGTCAACGTCACTTAAAAAGCAAAAATTTTTCTACCTTAATTAAAGCTAGTTTTTTATAAATACTCATTATAAAAATCAAAGAATATTTTATGAAGATAATCCTTATTACTTTCTAAAATTTGTTTATCAGAAAAAAGAGCATGCACAAATAACAAAGCATTTATCAATCTACTCATAAAGAGTCTATTCATTTCTTGATTTTTATCCTTGAAAAAAGATATTTTATCACCAAATAAATTTTCCAGTTGTATAAAAGTCTGTTTTTCAAATCCTAAAAATATATTCTCTAGTTTTTTATCGTATAATATTTCATATATAAACATTAGATATAATTTTTTTTGTGGGGATGTACTTAATATTTTATCTAAAGATCTATCAGCTAATAAATTACAAATGTCCTCTTTGCTGTTAATTTCTTGGCGAATTTCTCTAAAGAATTTATTATCGACATCGTTACCATCTCGCATAATAGCAATCATTATTTCTTTAGGACTAGAAAAATATCTATATACTCCACCTTTTGAAAGGGTTGTTCCAGCAATAATATCTTCCATGGTTGTATTACGATAGCCTTTGTTAACAAATACATCCAGTGCTGCTTCTTTTATTTCTGTCTCTCTTTCTTGCCGAGTTTTTCTTTGGAATTTTGCCATTTTCTCACTCCATGTTATACTTTTTTGATAATATTAACATATATAATTATGCTTTTCAATAAGTGAGATGCAAAACTATTAATTATCAAGTTATAACCATAAAATATTATTAATAATGAATATCAATTTCAATACAAAGTATATCATATAAATTTATCAATGTCTATAATTACTTTTATATTTCTGTATCTATAATTTTATAGCACAGGATTGGTCTATAATATCAATCCCGTGCTATCTTCTTCAACTAAATATATTGAACTTAACAATTGATAAATTAAAACAAATAAATTCAATACTTTTTCTTTGTTTGACAGTAGTTTTATTGATTCAGATAATCAATTAACAGTTTATTGATTACCTCTGGAAATTCATAATGTGCTAAATGAGACGCTTTCTCTATCTCATGGTATTGTATTTTTGGAATTAACTGCTGTAATTTTTCCATGGATTCTTTTGTGTTTTTCTTATCGTTTTCTCCCCAAGTCAACAGAATAGGTATCTCTTGTTCTCCTAGTTTTTCATAGTAGATAGTAGCATCATCTATAGCATTACCTCTCATATTAGCTAAAACTGCTCTTTTTTTCCCTTTAAAACTAATCTGTTTCTTTAATTTATCAGTAAGTTCTTGTTTTTTCTCATCTGAATATAATACCTTTGAAGGGTCTGTCAACATTTTATCTCCACTTACATTCATCATATATTCACCTATAAATCTAGTTTTCAGCAGATTTACTCTGTTTTTGCCAGGAAAAGTATCAAAAAGCGGTGAAAGTAAAGCTACCTTCTCTACCTCTTCAGGGTGTGATGCTGCAAAATAAGTAGTTATGCAGCCCCCTTGAGATGTACCAATCATATAAACAGGTCCTGTTATGTTTAATTTCTCTTTTAGTTCAACCAGCTGTTCATCGTATAATTCTCTATCGTATTTCCTTAGCTTAGGTCTATCAGAATATCCATGACCATACACATCATATCTAAGAACTCTGAATCCAGCATCAGCTAGTGCATCTATATTGTTATCCCATGTAAAATATGGTGCAGCATTACCATGTACTAAGATAATGGTTTTACCGTCCTCAGGTCCTTTCAATTCATAATGAGTATATCCATTTGATAGCTCAATAAAACTTCCTTCTAATCTAGCCCTTGTTTGTTGATTCAATGTTTCTTTTTCTAAGTTACCTGTCAAAATAGGTATTAGAATAATAATTAATACGATTACACTTACTAAGATTAGGATTTTCTTTTTCATTTTTAACCTCCTCCATCAAGTACCTAAAAATACAAATGATGGTACATTTTTATTATTATAATGCAAGTCAATGAGTTTAGAATTAACATAAAAATATTCTTTCATTGTTTTTTCTGTCATTATACTACTGATATCTCCGCAAGTATATTTATCCTTACTTAAAACTAAGCACTTATTTGCAATCTTCATTACATTGTTAGGATAATGTGAATTAATTATTGTACTTATACCCTGCTTCTTAGCTAATTTACTTATTGTGTGCAATACTTTGAATTGATTATAAAAATCTAAATGTGATTCTGGTTCATCTAATATCAATAACTTTGGAAATGAGGACAAAGCCTTGGCTATGAACACCATCTGCAGTTGCCCACCGCTCAATTCATTGCAATAGGAATTTCTTATATGATAGATACCTAATTCATTTAGAATGTCATCTACTATATCGTAATCCTCTTTTTTTGGTGATTGAAAATAATTGTGGGTTCCATTTCTCCCAAATACAACCAAATCTTTTACTAAATAAGAAAATGGTAATTTCCTTGCTTGAGGTACATAACCAATGTCTTTTATACGGTCAGCATCAATAGTATTTTGTCCATTGAATATACAAGTTCCTTTATCCCATTTCAAAATTCCAGCAATACATTTCAACAAGGTAGTCTTACCTATTCCATTACAACCCATTATTGCAAGAATTTCTCCTTCATCCAAAGTAAAACTGATATCTTTTAGTATAGGAACATTAGGTTTATAAGAATAATAGCAATTCTTTAGTTTTAACAGCATTATATCTCACCTCTCTTGTACATAAATAAAAAAGCAAAAATTGGAGCACCTATTAAAGCTGTCAATATACCAATAGGTATTTCTGAAGAACTGATATTTCTTGCTAAACAATCAACTATTATTAAAAAAGCTGCTCCTGTTAAACCTGATAATGGAACCAAATATCCGTGATTATATCCAATTATCTTTCTGCATATATGAGGAATTACTAAACCTATCCATCCAATAATTCCTGCTACTGTAACAGTTGAAGAAACCATGACAGTACATAATATGATAATAATCCACCTAAGCCTCTTAGGATTAATCCCCATTGTAAATGCTTCATCATCACCTAAAGACAATATATTAATCTTCCATCTAAGTATTGTTAACCCTACGATTCCAATCATCACAGGTAATATGATAATTTTAATCTGGTCATAAGAAGCATTAGAAAAACTTCCCATAAGCCAAAAAGTTATAGCTGGCAATTTCTCTTCTGCATCAGCAACATATTTTGTTATTGATATCAAGGATGTAAATACAGAAGATACTATAATCCCACTTAATATGATTGATAGAATAGATTGATCTTTTCTACCTTTTGAAAACAGAAAAACTAAAGCCATACTGGTAATTCCAAATGCAAATGATAAAATCTGTATAGTGATTAAATTATTGGAGGTCAATATAATTCCAAGCGCCGCACCGAATCCAGCTCCTGAAGAAACTCCAAGAACATCAGGACTGACAAGGGGGTTTTGTAATAATCCTTGCATACAGGTACCTGCTATAGCAATACAAGCCCCTACCATTCCAGCTAAAATAATTCGTGGTATCCTTATATCCCATATTATGTAAGAAGAAATTTCTAACTTATCAGGTAAACTGGAGTTATTAATCTTGGCACTGAATATTTTAATGATATCACTTATTGATATGTCATAACGACCTACTAACAAAGATATACAACTCACTATAATCAATAATATTACTACTAGAAAAGCTACATTTTTATAAGATGTCATAGTACTATTTTTTTTTATATTCATTTCTTTATTTTCCTTTTACTTCTTTAGGTTTCAATATGTCCTCAACTAAAGTATCATTTAATTCTATATCATAGATTCTATTGTAATATCCTTTTAAGTAAGTGATGAAATCATCTCTATTCATTAAATCAGGATAAGTTTTTGAAATAAGCCATAATGGCATTACAGGTGAATCTGCACTTGGCGCACCCCAGGAATAAACCGCTTGTGGAATATCATAAATAGCTTTATCCTTATATGCCTGAATCAAGGACCAATCTTGATTTGTTGCTTTATTATTAATAATAGGTGTTGCAGGCATACCTAAAAATATGAAAACAATATCAGGATTCCATTCATAGATTTGTTCCATACTCACTTCTTTACATCCCTGTAGATCCTTAGCTACATTTTCTATTCCTGCTTTATTGAAGAAATTATCTCCATATGAGTTATTCCCACTTGCAGTTATTTTTCCATTTATGTAGCTAAATATATAAAGTCCTTTTTTCTTGGTAGAGTTATCTTTCAATAGTTCATCTGCTTTATTATTTGATCTCTCCCACTCTTTTTCTATAGTATTTTCATTAGAAACATCTAAAGCTTCTTCTAAATGTTTTTCCCATTGAATAGTCATCTGTTCAGGGTCTCTGTCTTTATTAATCATCATATCTACAGATTCAACATTTAATTTATCTAATTCATTCTTTTGATTATCTCCGTAATAGAATATAATATCAGGTGATAATTTTAGCAACTCCTCTGTATTAACAACAAATTCATTATTAATAAAAGAAGTGTTTATATCTTTATAACCAGGATATAATTCTGCAAGAACTTTCTCATTAGCTGTACTAAATGCTCTTCCATTAATGCCTACTACTGTAGTATCTTTTGGTGATGCACTAAGATAGATTGAAAATATGGGCGGAGATATTATAGTGACTCTAGTAATATCTTTGTCCTTTGATCCTGCTTCTTTATTATCTTCATTAACTGTTGTGGCTACTTTATTTTCATTATTAACAGAACAACCTGTTAATTGTACTAATACTAAACTTATTATTGTAATAATGGTTATCATTCTCATTGACTTCATAAAAAAAAACCTCCTCTATCCTTAGAAATGATTATCTATTAATTTATTTGAGTAATTAAGAAATTTTTGTATTAATTGTAATTCGTCTTCGTTAAGACTATCTAAAAAATCAAACAAAGCTTTATCAAAATTGTTATGATATTGTTCATGAAATTTGTAAGCTTTCTCTCCATCTTCAGTTAAAAATAATTTAGTCTTTTTCTTATCTGCCTCATCATTGACCTTAATAATCAATGCTCTTTTTTCTAATTTTAATACTGTTTTATAGACAACAGCTCTAGTTATACCAAATTTTCTAGCCATTTCCGAGCTATAGATGCCAGGATTATCTCCAATCATTTTAATCATATGTATTTCGCCTCGATAAAATTTCATGTTTTCACTACCAAAATCTAAAACATTGGTTTTACCGTTTGCAACTTTCTCTGTCATTGATATAAAAGATTCTAAAACATTGTTCTTGGCATTCATTTAATTAACTCCCTCTGCTCTTATGTGTTTATTTTTGGTAAACCTTTATGCTGTGATTACCACTTTTATCTTGTTTATATAGTCTAAACCCACTATCTGTCATTGCATCTTGAATAACCTTATCAGGTAGAAGTAAATTAAGACCATCCAAATGACTTGACAGCCATCCCAGTATAGTTTCAGAAGGTTCTAGATAATCTTCACTGAATCCATGGGTTATTAGATATATTATACCATTTTTATTAAGAGCGTCATATAGTTTTTTTACAAAATCCTGTAAATGGTCTTTTGCAAAGTCTATAATGCCTGAGGCAATTATTATATCGTAACCACTTCCAATGTCATCTTTTATGAAGTCACCTTTTTGCACAGATACTCTTGTACTTAGATTATTCTTTGAAATTAAATCTTCTGCTACTAGCGAAACTTTAGGTTCTTCAAAAATAACACCTTTTGAGTTAGGGAAAGCTTTACACAACTCTATTCCCATAGCGCCTGAACCTCCACCTAGATCTAATATTTTATTAGGTTCACTATCCTGATATATTGTATTCATAAGATTTATCAATGGTTCTATTCGCCATAGATATATCTCTGGGATGCTTACTTTTGCTAATTTAGTGAAATTATAGACTTTTTGCCCTTGATTATGTTGAGTAATAGCTTTATCTGGACCAAATCTTACTCTGTTCTCAATATTATCTAATGACATCATTTCATTCCTAAATAATATGGCATCTCCAATATAATATTTACTTGATTTTGATAGATAGAATTTCCCCTCCTCTGTATTAACAAACTTGTTTTCATGTTTTTCAATTAGATGTATGGATGCTAAAGCATTCAGTATTAATTTTAAGTTTCTTATATCATATGTACTTTGGTCAGCTATTTCTTCTATTGATATTTCATTATCTAAATATGAAAAAATATCTAGTTTTAATGCTGCAAAAAATAGTTGTGACTCTCTATGGTTGGTTACCATCTTGTAATATGTATTTGCTACCAACTTTTTATTATTCATTTTCTCACTCCTTTGTAACCCTAGCATACATTACGATAATAGTATATAACTAAACATGTTGTATGTCAAGCATACAATCAGCTTTATGATTAATATTCACTAACTAATTATGATTACTAGTTCATTGACATTAATATTCAGCACTGGTAAAATTTTAATAGACAATTGATACTGACACTCTCTATTATGATTTATTTGGTTTTAGTTATAATTTTGGAGGTAATATATGAAACAATATAGAATAAATGATATGAAAGATTACTACTCCCAATTTTCCAGTGATATTTTGTTAGAAAAAAAGAATACTTATACTAATCAATCACAATATAATTTATGTAATGACATCGGTAAAGGTAATTTCGAGCTTATTTCTTTAGATGGCGGTATAGAGGTATGCTTTGCTGATATGAAATTCAAGAACAAATTAGAATACGAGTATCAACTAGATTTTAACTGCTTTGAAATTATTTACTGTATAAAAGGACATATGAAATTTAATAATAAGAAAACGGACACATTACATACTATACAGAAAGAAGATATAAAGTTTATTAGAAATAGCTCCTATGGATGGGAAAGCTTTTCTACCAGCGATGATTGGGAATCTATTTCTATTATTTTTAATAACCAATTTTTTAATCAATTTCCCGAACTTACTGTAGATACTTTGGATGAACAAGCCCTTGAATCCCTTATAAATGATATGATGGTAGAAATCACTATTCCTGACGTCAAGGTTGCATTTAATCAGATACATAGATGTAATCTGCCAAAGGATTCTACATGCAGAATCTTATATCTCCAAAGTAAAGCTATAGAAATAATTTCATTGATATTAAAAGAAATGATTATCAAGAATGAACCTAACCAAAAGCTAATTCTCAAAAATGACGATATAGACAAATTACAATATGCAAAAGAGATCATTAATAATGATTATGTCAATCCATTATCTATAAATGAGTTATCTGAGCATATTGGACTTAATACATTCAAGTTAAAGGTTGGATTCAAACAAATATATAACACAACCATTTATGGATATATAAGAGATCTACGAATGGAAAAAGCTAGAGAATATTTAATTGAAGGTCAAAAAAATGTAATAGAAATAGCTAATATGGTTGGTTATTCAAATCCTAGTCATTTTTCAGCAGCTTTCAAGAAAAAGTTTGGTGTCAATCCCAGTGAACTTAAAAGAAAAACAGGTTAACTATATACTTGACCTGTTTTCCTTATTAAATATAGTAACCCACCCCGACTTAATATGTGAAGGATAACTATTAATAAAAATATCTAAGATATCTATATGTTATATTTTATACTCCCCAATAGTCCTTCACTAAAAAGATTATAATTCATATAATAACTAATATCTACTCTAATAAGTATTTTTTATACCCCTTCAAGTATTTAGCAATTTCAATACGAAATATAGGTCTAATTAATCTTTTATTATCACCTTATTAGCAACGATCATAAAATTCTAGGTAAATGTTCTTCACATATACCAATAAGACCCAAGATACCCTCAACCTGTTCCTTGCTTAACCTCTTTAGATACTCTATTACTTTATCATTAAGTTCCTTATGAAATAACTCGTGATTTTCATAAGCTATCTTACCTTTTTCAGTCAGTTTGAAAAGAACTTCTTTTTTGTTGGAGTCTCTTTTGTATTTTAGTATTAATCCCTTTTTAATCAATTTTTCTGCTACTTGTGTTACTGCTCCATTTGTGATATCTAGCTTTTTAGACAGTGTAGAAGCGTTGATATCTCCAACACCTATAGCCTCAATAAAATGTATTTCTGAATGATAAAGCATCTGGTCTGTACCAAAGCTTTTAGGTTTTCTGTCATTATAATTTATTCTATACTGTACAGCGGACATTCTCTCAAGTATTTCAATGTAATCGTGCATTTTGTCACCTCTCTGTTTTAAATATATATTTTACTTACCATTTTATCAATTCCTTCTTTTGTTGCTTTATGGAATTCTAGCTTTTGTTCCCAAGTATGGGATATATCATTAGTATGTAAAACTTGTTCTGGACAATTAGCTATACATCTAAAACATGCTATACAAGACTCAATATCAGCAATACCTTTTTTAGCGTCCATTGCCTTTGTGGGACATATGTTTTCACATAATCCGCACATTGAACAGGAATCAGAATCTCTTGTAGGAAGTTTAGTAATTACATGAAAACGATATTTCTCTGCTTGATCCAATTGATCAGAGCTGTATAATGGTTTATCATATTCTATAGGTTCATAAGGTTCATTACTGATAAATTTGTTTATTGTTTTAACTGTGTATTCTTCTGCAATATTATAATCTGATTTATTAGGACGATTTTCAGCAGCCAACCATCCGCTATAATTAAAAGTATGAGCACTTACAAATTCTGCTGAAGAAACTAATTTGAAGTTATGTACATCCAATAACTGTTTAATATAATAATGAGCTGGGTCCTTTCCAAATCCACCATAAGTAAAGAAAACTGAACACTTTTTGCCTTTTCCATCTATTCTTTGTAACCATTCTCTGCATATCCTAGGAGCTCTCATAGAATAAATAGGGAATCCAAAAAAAATACCATCATATTCATTAATTATCAATTCTCTTTGTCTACTTGAATAAGAAGTAATATCTAAACTAGTAACATCTACATCAAGTTCTTTTAGTTTGTTTTTAATTACAGTTGCTATTTTTTTAGTGTTGCCCGTTGCCGAAAAAAATGCAATCAATATTTTCAAAATTCATTCCTCCTTCAAATTACTAAGTAATATATTTTAGTAACTAAAAGATTATCACTGTTACTGGAATTTGTCAATATATTTTAGTTGCTAAAACATATTCAAAAGAGAATTTATGCCATTTTTATGCCTTATATGGTATGTTCAATATATGAACATATATTTATAATATAAAGTAATATCCTTTGTATACTTTGTATTAATTAAGAAATTATTAATATTAATTTATAATTAGCGTGTAAAAAGCCTACCAACACTATTGCTTGTTGATAGGCTTTATTTAGATAATAATATTTACTTATGTAAAACTATTATTAATTATCTTGTTTTGAATCCATCAAAAAACTTACTGTATACTATTTCATATGTGAAATCAACTGCTCCTTTTTTACCGATTGGTGCGGCATACCATACTATCATGTAAGTTGTACCATGTTGGAAGAAACAATTTAATTTTACAGAGTCTTGCTCAGTTATATTGAATGGATCAAGGTTATGAATGTTAAATGTTTCTAAATAGAATATATCCCCTTCATTACCAAATGTTTTCTTATTAATGAATGTAACACAATATTCTACTTTTATATCTAATATTTCATCAATACTTTTAAATCCTTCTAAAGAATTACAATCATGATTATAACCTATTTCTTCAATCTGAACATTATCTATGAACCAGCCTGATTCATTAGAAGCTGAATCTGTCATATAACGGAATGCAACTAATATCTCTTGACCAGCATATTGAGTTAAATCAAATTCTTCACTACCCCAAGCTGTATCTTGTCTTGAGAATCCAGGAAGATTTTCATATATTTGTGGCGCTTGTGAATTAAGTGGGAATGTATCTTTATCAATAGTATTATCATTAGCTAGACTTGTCCAAGTTTGTCCTTCATCTGTTGAAACTTGAACCATACAAGCATCCCATAAAGGCTCTGCATCTACAAATGTATCAAATTTCAATAATGGATTAACGGCACTAGATAAATCTGCTCTAAAGATTAATTGATTATCTATATTGTCACCATTGTTACCCCAAAGTACAGTTCCTCTGTTTTCTTTTGGGTCTTCCATTGCTTTCCAAGGATTTGGCATAAATTCAACACCATCGAATTTGATGTTACGTATTCTCTTAGAGTTATCTAATACTTTGTAATCAGCTCCCCATGCAGGTACTCCATCTTTATCATACTCAAGTGCTGATTCAAAATCTACATTAACATCTATGCTGTCGAAATTATAAAAATCGCCACCGAAAAGATCGGTATCTATTGCAGCAGCTATAGTAAATCTTCTAAATAATTCTTCAAAGTCTATACCTGTATTGAATTGATTAAGAACTTGATTAGTACTTTCAATACCATGGGATTCATTCTTAGCTAATGCTTGAATGAAATCATGTCCGAAATGATCGTTCATATATAATACGAATAAGTAAGCTTGACCATAGTCAGCTAACGTTTCTGGTCCTGTTGGAGCATCTACATGCTCATCCCATTCTATTAATGAATTCTCAGGATAATCCAAGAAAGCATTTACATGACTCATTGGATGCATTTCAAAGCATAAGAATTCAGCAAACTCAGACATACCTTCATTTAACCAAGTTGTTTCAGATGAATCATTATCATCATGAATTAAATGTTGGAATTCATGAGCTGTAGTTGGTAACCAGTTACTATCTAATCTATGTTCCCAATCTTTTGCTGATATATTGATAATATTTCTATCAGTATATTCTTCATACATAGGTGAGTAGAATCCACCAATAATCAAAGGATATGTTTTATCGTAGTAATTCACATCTCTGAAGTTATCAACTAGAAGAATAACTCTTTCAACTCCATCTTGAGATACATAATAATCAGCTGGTAAACCAACTTGTCCTGGAAGAGTTGCATTTATTCCAGTATGTGAATCATGCATTCCAAAGAAATCAGTATCTTTAGGATAAACGGTTTCATCAAATACATCTTTCATATGGTCAGCTTGTGCTTGAGTTATTACAGGGGCTTCTCTATCATCGATGTAATCTAAATTATCTGCTATCCATATTTCTACACTATCTCCAATACTTCTTAAAGTATAAGTTTTAAGATAATATCCGTTTTGTTCATCATATGATAGAAAATGCTTAGTTCCACCATTGAATGTAAAGTTAGGATCATCAGCTTCTAGGGCAAATAAGCGATTTTCTGCTAGATTCACAGTTCTTGCAAATTGCTTAATTTGATTAGCAACTTTTTCCTTATACTCATTATCTTTCTCTAATTCTCTGATTTTTGGTCCGATGTCGATAAGATCTCCATATCTTGAAGTATCCCAACCATCTTCTGCATATACTTCGGGTACATTAAAAGCGAAAGTTAGACAAAATACAAGAGCCAATAATGATGTTAATACTTTTTTCTTCATTAAAAAAACCTCCCTGTTTTTTGTTAGACAACCTGTATAAATATTCATATATCTATGATATTTCTTTCAATATTCAGACATGCCATCTACATTACTAGTATATAACATTTTATTGATAATTTCTACAATAATTGTTATGTTTTTGTTAATTAAAACAATTGTAAATAATCACTAATATTAATAGTATCGTATTGGTATTTTTGTCATATTATAATATTCAGAATTAAATATATACAATATTAATTTAACTGTATAATAATAACAAAAGTGTTTTATACTATTTATGTTTAATAAAATTAGATTTAGGAGGTAGTTATTTTGAGAGCATCTGGTCAAGAAAACGGTGAAAAAATCGAAAGAACCATAAAGAATAATGGTAAATATGATAATGATAGCAACATTAAGAAAGAAAAATATGATAAAGAGTCTAAAGATAATAATATAAGGTAATTAATCCAATATATTATATAAAAAACTTGATATCTGTTACTAGGTAAAACTAGAAGCATTATATAATCTTGTTAATGATTATATAATGCTTCTAGTTTTACTTAATCTTCATTATAATTGTAATGGTTTCCTTGAATGATAGTATTTGTTATATCTACCCGAGTTTCATATCCATCATATACGGAGTATTTTGCTTTTGACAAAAACTTTTTGGAATTTATCACATCTTTACTATTTATGTCAATCATAACTAAATCAGCATCGTATCCGGGGGTAATCTTACCTTTATTTATACCCAATATGTTAGCTGGATTATATGACATTTTATTAACTAATTCTTGTAATGTCAAAATACCGTTGTGAACCAAATAAGTATAGGATAGTTTAAATGCTGTTTCAAATGTTGACATGCCAAAGGAAGCAATATCAAATTCCAATAATTTCGAGTCAATTGTGTTAGGTTTATGATCAGAACTGATTACATCAATTGTACCGTCTTTCAATCCGTTGATTATACCCTCAATATCTTCCCTAGTTCTAAGAGGAGGACTTATCTTAGCATAGGTATTATAGTTATCAACATTGGATTCATCCAATATAAAATATCTAGGAGAAGTTTCCGCTGTAATACTAATCCCTTTATCTTTTGCAAGTCTAATTAATTCTACAGACTCTTTTGATGAAACATGTGTGATGTGTAAGTTAATACCATACTCTTTTGCTAAAAATATGTTTCTAGCTAGCTGAATTGTCTCAGCTACTACAGGAAAACCTTTTAATCCTAGCTTTGTAGCCATATAGCCTTCATTGATACCACTTTTATTGGAAATACTAGTATCTTCACAATGCATTATTATAGGCATATCAAACATACTTGCATAACGAAATATTTTTTTTACAACGCTATTATCTTGTATTGGAACATCACCATCAGATAATGCTACTATACCTGATAACTGCATTTCGCCATATTCAGTAAGTTCTGTCCCTTTACATTCTTTTGTCAAGCTTCCATAAGGAAATAAATGTGTAACTGCATCAATTTCTGATTTTGTTTTTATATATTCAACTACTGTTTTATTATCTATACTTGGTAATGTATTAGGACTACAAGTTATACTTGTGAATCCGCCCCTCGCAGCACTTAATGAAGCTGTTACAAGGCTTTCTCTATATTCATAGCCAGGCTCGCATATATCACAATGCATATCAATAAGTCCTGGAATAATAATCTTATCTGTTGCATCTATAGTGTAATAACCATCTATATTAATGTTAGGCATCACTTCACTGATTTTACCACCATCTATCAATATATCTGTATTCACCAATGTTTCTTCAGATGTAACAATCTTTCCATTTTTTATAAGTAAGTTATACATTAAAATTCACCCCACACTTAGATAATACATGAAATAATGCCATTCTCACAGCTACTCCATTGATTTGTTGCCTATTTATTATAGAATTATCTCCATCTATAACCTCTGAAGAGATTTCTATACCTCTATTTATAGGTCCTGGGTGCATAACAATTACATCTTTCTTAGCATATTGCAAGCGATTGACATCTAATTTAAATAACCTCATATATTCATTTATTGATGGTAACAGATTATCTTCTTGCCTTTCATTCTGAATTTTGAGGGTCATGATTACATCTGCATCAATTATTGCTTCTGTAGTATTATTGTGAACTTCTACATTATCTCCAAGGTTACTAGGTATTAGTGTAGGTGGTCCAGCGATTCTTACTTTTGCACCTAGTTTAGTAAGTCCCCATATATTACTTCTTGCCACTCTATTGTGCATGATGTCTCCTATTATTGCCACTTTCAATCCTTTGAATTTATTTTTGATCTCATAGATTGATAATAGATCCACTAACGATTGGCTAGGATTTTCGTTTCTACCATCACCAGCATTAATTACAGAAGCATTTACATACTTAGTAAGATAATGTGGTCCTCCTGACAAAGGATGTCTTATGACAATGAAATCAGCTCCAATCTGGTCTACTGATCTGCCAAGGTCTTTAAGTGATTCACCTCTATATAATTCCTTAGATGTAGTGAGATTAATAACTTTAGCATTTAAGTTTTGAGCTGCAAGTTCAAAAGATAATCTGGAACGAGATTGTTCTTCATAATATAAAGTTGCAACTGTTTTTCCTTTCAATAAAGGGGTTGTAGTGAATTTATTAGATTCTATGGTATATTTCATTTTTTGTGCTGAGTTAAGTATATAGTGAATCTCATCACATGATAAGGATTTCAAATCTAGAAAATGTTTAATATTAAGTAACATTTTGGTACCTCCAAGGGTGATTAATAAAATATATTGTATACCACTATTTGAATTAAATCAATAGCAAACATGAATATTAACATAACTATTACCAGAATATTACTCTATATAAATTGAGATCCTATTAAGGACACAAGCCATTTGAGCCCTTGTTACAGTATCTCTAGGTCTGAATGTATTCTCATCATATCCTTTTAATATACCAGCTGAATTTAAGGCTGTTATAGCCTCATATGACCAACTATTAGGACTTATATCCTTGAAGTTGTTATCTGCCTTTTGTATATCAATATTTGATTCTAATAGATTGTACAGCATTTTAGCCAGTTCTTCTCTAGTTATTGTACTATCTGCATCAAATATTTTTTTGTTTTTACCATTTATTATGTTGCATTTATATGCAGTTTCTATTTCTGATTTTGCCCAGTATGAATCTGGCACATCAACAAAATATGATGAGGTAGAATCTAAATCAATATCAAGGGCTCTAATAAGAGTAACTGCCGCTTGTGCCCTAGTTAAACTAGTATCAGGACAAAATAGTGTGCTGGATGTACCTAACATCCAATCTTTTTCATAGATAGTAGATATGTCTTTTTTTGCCCAATGATTAGATACATCGCTAAAATAATTGCCGTTTAACCATGATATGTAATATTTCCATATTTCTTTGTTTTCTTGACCTAAACTCCAGCTCCCTGTACCTTTTAGATTATACTTACTTACTAGCTTCAATTTCTCTTTTATAGTATAGTCATCGTCATACCATATTTCATAATTACCTACAGTCACTGGTACACCCCAACTATATAGATTCTTCTTTTCATCAGAAGTGTTAACGGTAAATGTAGCTTTCATGCTTTTGGATTCTTTATCATAGATGATACTTCCCTTGTAATATGCTACCAGAGCTTCAATAGTACCCGCAGTAACTCCTTTTCCAAGAATCTTATTATCTTTATCAGAATCATCCATATCATTTATATTCCATATTCTTCCGTAAAAAGGTATACCTAATACTATTTTTTCTGATGGTACACCTATATCAATAGCATTTTTGATAGAATTCTCTACGAATGACATACTTGCTACTGGTCCTGGTTTACTTCCTCTATAACTTTCATCATAAGCCATTATCATTAGATAATCTGCATAAGAAGCTAATGTTTTATAATTATACATACCTTGCCACCCTTTAGATGAACCATAAGGGTTAGCTGCTACCGATATTGATAACTCTTTATTACTATCAAGCTTTTCTCTTAGTAAACAAATAAATTCTGTAAATGGTTCTCTGCTTTGTTCATTCAACCCTTCAATATCAACGTTAATACCATCAAAATTATAGGTTTCTATTATTTTATTGATTTCAGTTGTTACATTTTCCATATCTGCTAATGCAAGTTCACCGGCTTCTCTATTCCAGTGATTACTTAAAAAAGGAGTAACCTTCATGCCTTTATCATGCATGGTCTTTATAAAATCAGTATCAATGTTATTTGTTTCAATATGTCCCTCACTATTTATGTCTATGTAATTAGGTGATACATTGTCTAGAGATTCTTCAGTATCATTAACATAATTTATGTAGGATTTAGGACTGCCGTAATGTAAATATGACATATTGAATCTATCTGTAGTGTAGACAGATGTTGTTGTAACTGTTAATAATGCAGTAAGTAAAATTATACCCAAAACTATTTTAATAATTTTCATTGGTTAATTAGATTCCTTTCTGTAATTTTCATTGGTATCATATTAAAATTAAGTTCAAATATATATATGAATATTTTAACAGATTTTTAGTACTTTTTGTCTAAGAAATTTAACCATAATAAAGTATTTGCTGTTCCATAGTCATATTCTAGTTTTCTTTTGAATCTAAAAAAGCCCCTATTAAGGGACTTTTCATAATCTATATTAAGGTTATATACCTTTTGGCAAAACAAGGTTTAAAATGACTCCAATAAGAGCTGCTATAGCTAATCCTGATATTGTCAATGAATCAACTAGAGGAAAACTATCAACACCAATACCAATTACTAAAACTATTGCTGATATCAATAAGTTTCTACTGTGAGTAAAATCAAGGTTAGAAGAAATTAATATTCTAACACCTACACTTGCTATCATACCAAATAATATGATACTTATACCACCCATAACTGGTCCAGGTATAGTTCTTATAACTGCTCCGAATTTACCGATCATACTTAAGAATATAGCTATTACCGCTGCAATTCTTAAGATAGCAGGATTATATACTTTTGTTACAGCTAAAACACCAGTATTCTCACTATATGTAGTATTAGCAGGAGCTCCCACTAAACCAGCGAATACTGTTGCCACACCATCACCTAGCATAGTTCTATGGATACCTGGATCTTCTAAGAAATTCTTACCAACAACAGCACCGTTAGTAGTTATATCCCCTATATGTTCAATAAATACTACTAGGGCAATTGGAGCTATAGCAATGATTCCTGACATTGTAAAAGATGGTAATGTCAATATCTGTTCTGTTATATGAGAATCACTAACTGAGAACCATGCGGCATTAGTTATTGCAGTTGTATCTAATAATCCAAAAGGGATACATAATAAATAACCGATCGTTACTGATATTAGTATAGGCACCATCTTGAAAAAGCCTTTAGCAAATATTGATACAACAACCATTGTTAATACAACTATTGTTGCAACTAATGCATGAGTACCGTTAAATGCTCTATCACCATTATCATTAATTACTGGGAAGAATGCGCTGTTAGTTGCAACAGTACATAATCTAAGTCCTATTACAATAATCATTGGCCCAGTCACAATTGGCGGGAATAATTTTTTGATTTTATCTACTCCCACAAAGTAAATTATGATAGCCATAGTTACATATACTAAACCAGCTACTATAATTCCACCTTTTACTAGAGAAAGATTATGTAAATATTCTGCTCTTGGCATCTTAGATACATCATCCAGCTGATTAGGATTGAGAGTTAAAGAAATTGCTCCTATAAATGCAAAACTTGAACCTAAGAAAACAGGTACTTTTCCTTTTGCACATAAGTGAAATAAAAGTGTTCCTACACCAGCTGCAAATAAGGCAATAGCTGGGTCAAGTCCTGTTAAAATTGGTACTAAGACTGTTGCTCCGAACATTGCTAAAACATGCTGTAAACCTAAAATTAGTTTTTTGCCTGTTGATATGTTCTCCATAATAAAATTTACCTCCTATTTTGTAATAGATATAAGTTATATTTTTCTAGAAAACTAGACTACTTTATATTTGGTACACACTTTTTAATATGGAAATCTTTAAATTATTTGAACAGTATCTTCGCCATCAACTTCTAATAACTTAACACGAACTACTTCGTTTTTTGATGTAGGTATGTTCTTGCCTATATAATCAGGTGTTAAAGGTAATTCTCTGTGACCTCTATCTATTAATGATGCAAATTGAATCTTATTGGGTCTACCTGTATCTATTACTGCTTCAATAGCAGATCTACAAGTTCTACCTGTATAGATGACATCATCAACTAATATAACATCTTTACCTGATACATCAAAATCTAAAGGATTGTTTATTACAGGTTGAGGAGTTTTCTTTTGTAGATCATCTCTATAGAAAGTGATGTCAATTGTTCCTACAGGAACTTCCACTCCTTCAAATGTTTTGATTTTGTCCGCAATCCTGTTCGCCAAAGGAACACCTCTAGTCTTAATACCTAGAATAACAACATTCTCTACACCTTTATTTTTTTCAATAATTTCGTGAGATATACGTGTTAGCGCCCTTCCAATAGCTTTGTCGTCCATTAATACTTTCATAAGTTCACCTCAAAATATTAATATTTTTATAGCTTGCAAATAACATATTATAAAAATCCGACATATGATAGTCAAATTTTTACATTAAAAAAGGCTTCAAGATACATTCAAGAAGCCATAGTTTACATAACTATGTTACGGTAAAACTTCTTACTAGCATCTCTGTACTAATTTAAAGAAATCTTTTTATTTAATTCTATAATAATCTATCACATTTTTTGATAAATGTCTACTCTTTTTTTATTTTATTGTGTATATGTTTTAATGATAGGTTATTTCTTGTCGGTCCATTTAATTAATGCTTGAAAATATTTCTTTCTACTGTCTTTATCTACACCTTCAACATAATAATTATCAGTTTCTTTATTGTAGCCTTTATGTAGTTCAATAGTTTGTCCATATTTACATTGGTTCAAAAAATTTATATGTAGAATTTGGGGTTGTTTATTTAGATAATAGTCTTCACAAAAACTATCTAATACCATTTCAACATATCTAACGTTGTTGACATGATGATTGATATCAATATCACAGTAACTGATATTTTTGTCAAATACATGTTCTTTATTATCAACGTCAAATATCTTTCCTGGAACTTCTTTTACAGCATATTCATCTTCTAGGTTATCTATTGTTCCATTAAGTATCTTAGGACGTTGTGGTCTCATCTTTTTCCAATCAACGATTACCCAATTGGTTGTAACATTAGCTATTACTCTATCAGATGAATATACTTTGAAATCCCTTAACACAAATATTTTGTCAGTACCTTTTGTCCATGTTTTTACTGTAATCGTATCACCTAATTTAGGGTATTCCAATACATCAATATATGCTCTGGACAAAATCCAAAACAATCCCTCTTCTGTCATCTCTTTTACCCCATAACTTTGACTGTGGGCATGGTTTATAGCACATTCCTGCATATAATTGAATATAGTACTCATTTTGATCCTATTTTCAAAATCAACTGCATAAGTTCCTAATCTGTAAGATTCTGTTCCTATTTTACTCATATATCTTATCACCCTTATAATTAAAAATTGTTAAACTTATAACATACTGTATATTATATCACTATCCAATTACAATGTCTAAAAATAATTTTTCTAGGTGATATTTGATATAAAAGGTATTAAAATATACTTTCTAATTCTTTAAGTTTATTGTAAAGTTCTATTATTAATTGCTGAACATATTCTATCTAAAGCTTCTTTTAATATTGCACGTGGACATGCAAAGTTGACTCTCATAAAACCTGAACCATTATCTCCAAACCAGTTTCCGCTATCCAGAGCAACTTTAGCTTTATGAAAAATCAGGTCTTCAAGTTTTTTATTGTCTTTTTCTATTAGTCTAAAATCCAGCCATGCCAAGTATGTTGCCTGTGGACGTATAAGTCTTACCTCTTTCATGTTATTAATTAAGTAGTTTTCCATAAAATTAAGGTTCTCCTCTAAATAAAGCAACAATTGTTCTAGCCAGTCTTCGCCTTCGTTATAAGCGGCTTTTAGTGCAGCTATACTCATGGGATTATGTCCTGATATAGAGTTTTTGATTAAAATGTGTTTATATTTATCTCTAATCTCTTTGTTTTTAATTATTATATGAGATGTTTCTAGTCCAGGTATATTAAATGTTTTACTAGGAGCAGTACAAATTATTGAGTTATGAGCAAATTCTTCACTAATGTTAGCAAATACTATATGTTCATTATTTCCTAGAATCAAGTCATTGTGGATTTCATCAGAAACAACTAGAACATTATTCTCTATGCATATTTTCCCAATCTTCTCTAATTCTTCTTTTGTCCATACCCTGCCAACTGGATTATGGGGACTGCATAAAATGAATATCTTAACTTCCTCATCTTTTGCTTTTTCTTCGAAATCTTCGAAATCAATATTATATTTTTTACCGTCATATGTTAAAGGATTGTCCACTACTTTGCATCCATTATTTATAATGGATTTTTTAAAAGGATAGTATACAGGTGTTTGGATAATAACTTTATCACCAGTTGAACAAAAGGCTTGAATTATATAATTTATAGCTGGAACAATACCTGGTGTATATACTATGCTATCTTTTTCTATATTCCAATTATGTCTTTTCTTTTGCCAGTTAATAACTGAATCATAATATTCATCTAACCTGACACTATAACCATATATACCGTGTTTTGCTCTTTCAACTATTGTATCAATTATTGGTTGGGGAGTCTTGAAGTCCATGTCTGCAACCCAGAGTGGCAACATATCTTCTTCTCCAAAAAACTCTTTTAACTTATCTGGCTCCCACTTTAGCGAATTAGTTCCTTTTCTATCTATGATAGTATCAAAATTATATTCCATTGAATTTCCTCCTTTTGGAACTGTAAAACAATATGAGTAGCTTAATTATTGTTAATATACTTTGACCTTATCATACTATTAAAAGTTATTCAAGAATTAAATGATAAATTTCTTAAGCTTGATATTTGGGAATAAAACCATTGAAGATAACAATACTATAACTATAACATTGAAAGGATTGATTACATGAAGAAGCAAGAAAATAACCAAGAGATAAAAGATAAGATTCAAAAAAATGATAAATATTCTACTGAATTCGGTAAATCAGAAATGCTGGAATATGAGCATAGAAGCAAACAGATTGATAGAGATGAAGAAAATACAGCATATTAGCAGTATCTATAATTAACATTAAGGGACTGTTCGTAATTCTTTTCATCAATAACATCTATAGTATAATCTTTTTATTAAAAATTATGAACAGTCCTTTATTTATATGTATTACTCCCCTGCATCAATTAAGTATTCAAGTGTTTTGTGGCTACTTCTTATCAATGGTCGCATGCAATATCTCTAATAATACTTTATAAAATTTATCTGGTTCATCCAATTCAGGAAAATGTGCGGAGTTTTCAAACCAAATACATTTTTTTGTAGGGCATTCTATCGTTTCACAATATTTTTCAGTCAATATTTGTGGTGCTACATAATCATATCTTCCCATACAGAAATATACAGGTACCTTCATATCCTTGATAGTTTCAAAAAAATTTATACCATTTTCATATATATCAGCAAATAAATGATTAACTGAAAATTCTTGTCCCTTCATAATGATATCCAATTCTTCTCTAGTACAATTATTAGAAATATATTCAAATACACCAAAGTTCTTTTCAATATATCCTAATAAGCTTAACCACTTTCTCTCTATGCCTATATCATGAATCATATCTTTATATGGTGGATTACCTATTTCTGATAATTCTTTTATAGCTTCAGTATTATTAAGTTTTTTTGCTTCATATAAGATAAGGTTATAGGAGACTTTTTCATTTTCAATAGTATCAACTATTTGTCCTGTACTAATATACCCATAGAACTTATCAGGGAATCTATGTACAGACATAAGTCCATATACACTACCAATTGATTGAGCTGATAAGAATAACTTGTTTTTCTTGTATGTATTCAGTAAATAATCTACTACTTCCATTAAATCAATTATAAATTGTTCTAAATTCATTGTATCTATTGGAATGTTTTCATTATATGATTTTCCTGCTCCCCTTTGATCCCAATTCACAACTAAAAAATCCTGTTCAATTTTTTCCTGAAAACAATCTGATATACAACTATAAGGTATACCAGGCCTCCGTGGATAAATAAAATTATAGGATTCTGTGGATTACCTCTAACCATTATATGCTGCTTTATACAACCTATACTAACTATTTCTGATACATCGATTTTTTTAGAATGTAAATTCATATTTTATAACCTCCTTAGATATAGTTTAATTATATTTAACTTTATTGATAGTATTATAGTATAGCACTCTAACATTGTCAAATATAAAGTTTAATATAATTTAACTTATTAATTTCATGTGTTGATTGTTTAACGAAATTATACTATAATAAATTAATGATGCTGGGAGGTAATTTGAATGTACACAACAATAGGAAATAAAATTAAACAAGTAAGAAAAGAATTGCATATTACTCAAACTCAATTAGCCGGACAAGATATGACCAAAAGCATGATTAGTCAAATAGAAAATGGTATGGCTACCCCTTCCATGAAAAATCTTATAAAGATTGCTGATAGATTAAATAAACCAGTTTCTTTTTTTCTAGAAGAAAATATGGACAATACCACATTACCCATTAAAAAAATACAAGCTAAAATGAATGAAATTACCATACTAATAGATAATCTTGAATATAATGAAGCTGTAGAAGAATTAAAGGATCTCCTTTCAGCCTATAACTTTTATAATCATGGTAAATTACATGGTGACATTTTATTTAAATTAGGTGAATGTTTAGGAGAGCTGAACTTATTCGACGAGAGCGAAAAACACCTTGACAAGGCTATAAAAATCTATGATGAAAACCAATTATATTCTGATTCAGCTATGGCATACATGGAAAAAATGAATAAATACCTAAATGATTTCAATTATGAAGCATGTTTACCTATTCTTGAAAATGCTATGGACAAGTACAATTCAACAATAATTAAAGATTATTTATTTGAACTAAGATTTTTGTTTGTTGAAGCAATGATTTATTCTGGTTTGGGTAACTTTAACTATGCAATTAAAAAGCTTGAAAATGCTGTATCACTTTCTGCTCAAAACCACATATATTATAATTCAGATACAATATATCAGACTTTGGCATGTATTAATCTTATATGCAAGAACTATAGCTCATTTCTATATAATATTAAAAAAGCAGAGCAATTTTCAATTTTTACAGAAGATACCTTTAGATTATCTCTTATATACCTTAATTATGCTGAATATGAAATTATAAATAATAATCCAGATAAAGCCCTAGAATATCTTAATCAAATTAAAGAGCCCCGTAAGGATTTGAAAGTATTCTATACTCTGGAAAAAGCTAAAGTAGCTTATCTCTTACAAGATTATGATGAATCTCTAGCTTTGTTTGAAAGTATAAACTATAAGGAAATAGATGTTAGAAAACTACATAAATATGATTATCTCTTTATGTGGTCTGCAAAAATATATCACGGTCTTACTCTGATGAAAATGGGTAAATTAGAAGAAGCATTGAAGCAAATGAATATAGGAATTTCCAAATTTGAAGTTTTCAGAAATTCCATTTATCATATATTTGCTTATAAAAGTATAAGTGAACTTTACAATCTATTACATGACTACAAAACTGCATTCAAATATTTAAAATTGGCTAATGATATGGAAGAATCTTTAGAAGGATTACCTTATAGGTAACTTCATTACTTCTTCTGAAGGAATCCAATTATATTTTTGCTGCTTGGAATGATTTGTTTACCTTTTGAGTTCCTCTTATGAATACCTATAGCAGATATATTTTTCTTATTAATTTGACCATCAACATCTACCTGTATAGTTTTCTGCTCTGAATCAACAAATGCAATATCAATTATATGGTCATTGTTGCCCAGTTTTATTAGATTAACCCCTTTAGCGTTCCGTTTTTGGTTAGGTATTTCATCGGTACTTATAATTAGTGCATATCCATTAGCTGTAATAGTTATTAATTTGTCTTCGTTGTTCGGTTTAATTATCTTAATTACACTGTCATTGTCATTTAATTTGGTTGCAGCTATTTTAGACCGGGAACTATTGAATTCTTTAGTATCTACATGTTTGATTAGACCATATTTTGTTACAAATAATAATTTATCATTGTCAAGTAGTTTATCAATCATTATTATGTGATCTTCGTTTATACTTGTTAAGACGCTTATAGCGGTTCCTTTATCACTTAATTTAGTTTTTGGTATATCATCAACTTTTATTTTATATAGATATCCTTCCTCATCAAATAGAGAAATTTTATCTTTGGTAGTAGCATCAATTACACATTTCATTTCTGACAGTATTTTCTCTTTATTCTTCTCAAAAATATTAGGGTCTACTGTCTTAATATAATTTTTATCATCAACAAGTACATAAACATCTTCTACTATATCTTCTTCTATTACATTAAAGGTCTCCAGGTTTTTCAACTGGGTTTTACGATTGGTACTGTATTTATCAGAAATTCTTTGTAGTTCAACTATTATAGTTTTGTTTAATTCTTTTTTGTTTCCTAATATTTTTTCATATCGTTTAATTTTTCTCATGATTTCTCTATATTGCTTTTCAACTTCTAATTTCTCAAGACCCACTAATTTATATAATCTCATTTCCAGTATAATTGTTGCTTGTCTCTCTGTATAATCAAATTTCTTAGCTAGATTTTCACTTTTTTTAGTTCTGAAATTAATATCTGTGGTATCCCCAGTCATCAAACATTTTTTTACTGCTTTTGCATTTTTGGCTCCTCTAATTGCTTCAATAATAATATCAATTTCATCATAAGCCCTGAGCAGTCCTTCTGTTCCTTCTTTTTTGTCCAACTCTTTATTTAGAAGGAATTGGTATCTTTTGGTATAGATTTCCTGCTGGAATTCAACGAATTTTTGTAAGCTTGATTTTAGATTGAACAAATATGGTTTTTGCTTATGTAATGCAAGCATATTGACACTAAAATTATCTTCTAATTTTGTTTTACTATATAATTTATTGACTAAGATATCAGGGTCTACATCTTTTTTTGTTTCTATAATTATTTCGATTTCTCCTCTAGAACTTTCATCTCTAATATCTTGTATACCATTTATTTTCTTATTCTTAACTAATTCAGCTAGGTTTTCTATCAGGTTTGATTTATTACCAATAAGAGTATATGGAATTTCTTTTATAATGATATGATGTTTTCCGTTACTATTCTTTTCAATATCTATTTTGGCTCTAATTTTGATTTTACCTTTACCTGTTGTGTATATATCTTCTAGCTGATTTTTATTAGCTATTACTCCCCCAGTAGGAAAATCTGGACCTTTAATATGGGTCATCAACTCTTTTACAGTAATATCTTCATCTTGAATATATGCAATAGTACCATCAATGATTTCACCTAGATTATGTGTTGGGAAATTAGTTGACATCCCTACAGCAATACCAGTCATACCATTTACTAAAGCATTAGGAAACTTGGCTGGTAGAACAGTTGGTTCCATCAATGTTTCATCAAAGTTGGTTTTCATTTCGACTATATCTTTATCTATATCCTCTAACAGCTCCAGAGAAATAGGCTTTAATTTAGCTTCTGTATACCTCATAGCCGCTGCTCCATCACCATCAATTGAACCAAAGTTACCATGTCCATCAATCAATTCTTGTTTATAAGTAAAATCCTGTGCCATTCTAACCATTGAGTTATATATAGAGCCATCTCCATGTGGATGGTATTTACCCATGGTATCTCCCACTATACGTGCACATTTACGGTAAGGTTTATCTGGTGTGACATTAAGGTCTTTCATAGCATACAATGTTCTTCTCTGAACAGGTTTCAGACCATCTCTAATATCTGGTAAAGCTCTAGCTGCAATAACGCTCATTGCATAATCTATATATGATTGTTTCATTTCGTCTTCATAATCAGCAATTAAAATATTTTGATTTGCAAGATCTGGTAGTTTAATGTTTTTCTTCATTATTAGTTTCCTTTCTCTATGAGTCTATATTGGCATTCTCTGCTTCAGCATTAATAAATTCTCTTCTAGGAGGTACTTTTTCGCCCATTAATAATGCTGTTGTTTCTTCTGCCTGAATAATATTTTCTATTTGTACTTTTTTAAGAGTTCTAGTCTCAGGATTCATGGTTGTATCCCATAACTGTTCTGCATTCATTTCACCTAGACCTTTGTAACGCTGAACTTCTATATTTCTTCTACTCATTTTTTTAAGTATTTTTTCTAATTCTCTATCATTATAAGCATATACTTCTTGCTTTGATGATTTTACCTTATATAGAGGGGGCATAGCCAAATATATTTTTCCGTTGATAATTAGATCAGGCATATGCTTATAGAAAAAGGTCAATAATAAAGTTGATATATGCGCTCCATCAACATCACCGTCAGTCATTATTATGATCTTATCATATTTTAACTTGTCTATATTAAAATCTTCACTGGATTTATTACCGAATAAACCATCACCGAATCCAGTTCCAAGTGCATTTATGATTGATACTATTTCTTTATTTTCAAGGATTTTACCCACTTTACTTCTTTCAGTGTTTAATACTTTTCCTTTTAGTGGCAAAATAGCTTGATAACGTCTATCCCTGCCTTGTTTAGCGGAACCACCTGCAGAATCACCTTCCACAAGAAATAATTCAGTTAATACACCTTTTTTTTCATTTAAGGATAATCTACAAGAGGCAAGCTTACCGTTGGAAGATACTTTTGATTGATTTTTCAATATGTTGTTTCTAGCATTAGCTTCTGTTTTTCTAATGTTATGAGACCTAATAGCACTTTCAACAATTTTGGTGATTGTCTTTTCATTCCTATCACAGTATTGTTCTAATTGTGAGAAAGTTATATCTGAGACTATGCCTTTTACTTCTGTATTTCCCAATTTAGTTTTTGTCTGTCCTTCAAATTGAGGTTCTGGTACCTTTACAGAAACAATAGCCGTCAAACCATTTCTGACATCTTTACCATCTAAAGTACCTTTTCCTTTGAAGATGGATAATTCTTTAGCGTATTTATTAACTATCCTAGTTAAAGCTAACTTGAAACCTGAAACGTGCATACCCTCTTCCTGAGTATTTATGTTGTTACAAAAGGAAAATATATTTTCTGTAAAATCATTAGTGAATTGAAATGCGATCTCGACTATAATACCATCCTTGGTATCTGATAAAAAGATTATATCTTCATGTAGACTGTTTTTATTATCATTTATTTCTTTTATGAAACCTACAAGACCATCTTCTTCATGATATACTATTTCTTCTTTAACAGGTGATACATTATCTTTATATACAATAGTTAAACCACTGTTAAGGAAAGCTATCTCTTTCAATCTCTTTTTTATTACATTAGGCTTGAATTTTATCGAATCAAAGATTTCCTTATCCGGTATAAAAGTAATTTTTGTACCTCGTTTTCTAGTTGTTTTAACAGGTGTTAATTCTCCGTTATCGAGAGCAGTTATTGCTTGTCCCCCATTTTTATATTTATCAATATATACTTTTCCACCTCTATATATTTCAACTGTAAACTTAGATGATAACGCATTAACAACAGAAGCACCTACTCCATGTAATCCTCCAGAATATTTATATGTATCTTGATCAAATTTACCTCCTGCATGAAGTACAGTAAATATTATCCTCTCAGTAGTTATCCCATTTGGATAATCAGATTTTGGATAATCTTTTGTGTTATCATGTAAATCTATAGGAATACCGCTACCATTGTCTTCAATACTTATAGAGTTATCCTCATTAAGCGTTATTGTTATTTGGTCACAAACACCTGCTAGATGTTCATCAATACTATTATCTAATACTTCCCATATAAGATGATGTAACCCTCTACTGCCGGTATTACCAATATACATCCCTGGTCTTAATCTAACAGGCTCTAATCCTTCTAGAACCTTAATGTTTTTTCCACTGTATTCTCTAGCCAATTATAAAACTCCTTTCAAAAACAATATTCCATATTATACTAATGACTAATATATCAAATAATCAACTAATTATCAATTTTTTTCTTATATATTAGGAGATTTTAACCATTTTTTTAATTTTAAACAGGTATCAGCCTCTTATTATGCAGTTATATGCGTAAAAATAAATGCAGAGCTAGAACCCTGCATAAACATGATATTTCAATTATTAATCTATAGTTCCTTCATGTAAATCATTAACACTTACAACTTGACTGTTTGATGGAGCATCCAATATTTCTATTTCAGCTGTTTGCTCTTCTTGATTAATATTTTTAATCCATACAGAACATCCATTATAATTTACATCTATAACTCCTTTTGATTCTAATATTTCACTAGCCCTTCCAACATTCATATTATCATGCCTTTCCTATTTAATAATCTTATTATTAGACACTTAGGCAAAAATATGCATTATCAAAGAATTATTATATGTATTAACTATATGATTCTTCCATCTTATTATCAATGAATTTCTTAATAAAATATCCTATAATAATACCTGCTAGATATGCTGCAAGATCTGACCATAAGAACCCTTGGCCTAATAAAATATGACCTATGCTTGTTTTACGGAAGTTGTCAATCCAAGGTCTATGATACAACTGGGTAATTTCAATTATATATGTAATAATTATACTTAAAATGAATATGAAAGAAGAATTTTTATTAAAGAATATAAATGCTAATATAAAAAATACCATCATCGCCCAAAAAATATCACCCATGAATAATGGAATTCCTTTAATTTCCCTAGATAATAAACCTAATATGATAATTATTATAGTTGTTATTATGTATATTATTTTTTTCTTCATAGATTGTACCTCCTATGTACATTGGATTAAATGATTTAACATAAGCTGTTGATGATAGTCACTATGTAAATGACTTATTTAGATGATATTAATTGCATACATAAAATAATTATATATTTGATTGAAATTAGTGTCAATACATATTCCCGACTAATATATATAATTATATAAAAAATCGCAAAAAGCAATTCCATCTATTGTTTTTTGCGATTTTATTTATTTTATTATTGTTATTATACGTTTTTTTAATTCAATATAATTTGTCTAATTGTCATAAGTATGGAATCCTAATAAATCCAATATTTTTTCTCCTAATTTTCTATTATCACCTATATATGGATAACAGTGAATATGAATAGCAGGATTAAAATTCAATTCGATGATTCCATAATTATTGAGAGCATCTCCTTTAATATCCTTAGTTATCAAATCAACACCTACTATAGATGCACCTACTGCTTTTGCAGCTTCTACAGCTATTTCTTTTAAGGAATCAGAGATATCATCAGTATAATCAATACTATCCCCACCTGTACTTATGTTGGAGTTCTCTCTAAGATATACTATCCTATCTTTTTCTAGAATAGAATCGAAATCAAGTTCTTGTTGAGCTAAAAACATTTTTTCTGGAGTACCTAATTTAATTTTCTCAAGAGGTTTTCTATACCCTTTTCCCCTAAGAGGATCTGTATTCTTTTTGGCAACTAGTTCTCTTATGGTACTACTGCCATCTCCTATAACATTAGCAGGAACTCTCCTAAGGACTCCAACTACTTCATTATCAATTACAAAAACTCTATATTCTTTACCTTCAATGAATTCTTCCACTAAAACAGTGTCATCTTTTTCAAATGCTAGTTGCAGAGCTGTTTCATAATCTTGCTCAGTATAGTTGTTCTTGAAAATAGTTATACCGATACCAAAATTAGTGGAGTTTGGTTTTATGACTATATCCATATCTTTGTACTTATAATAATCGTCCAAGGCATTTTCTATATTAGTGTATACATCTCCACCAGGTACTTTTATTCCTGACTTCTCAAGTATTTTTTTTGTTACTAATTTATTTTCCATAATCAATACGGTACTATACGTATCTTTTGATGTTTTTGTTGCTTGTTTCACATATTCTTTTTTGTCTTTATAAGATAATTCAATAAAGTTATCATTCCTATCTAATATATTGACTTTTACTCCTCTTTTTATTGAATTAAGCATAAGAATCTGTGTGGACAGTTCCATATCTTCATATCCAATAAAATTAAACTCTTGGGATTTACTATTCTCCAAGTACTTGATTGCTTTATCCAAATGGAATTTTATAAAACCTTGTTGTTTTATCTCTTTAAATAATATACTTGAGTATAGTTTTTCATGCTCTAATATCATTTCTTCATATTTATCAATGATACCATTTAGAAAATCTTTTTTGGTATCGATTACTGTAACTATTCGTCTTAGAGTATTGATGACCTCTAGGGATAAAGCTTCTACAGATGTATCTTGACCATCAAAAACAATTTTTAGGTTTTCCATCCTGCCTTTATCAGCTACTTTTTGATTGTTTTTAATAGAATCATTGAACAATGTTTCATCCATATAGTCATCATCTAACATTGCTGCAAATATCATGAATAAATGAATCAAATATAAATCGTCTATACTAAATCCTAACTTAAATAATGGATTGATATCCATTAAACGAAGTTCTAGGTAATCAATACCATGTTCCTCTAAACCACTTAAATTACCATTATTGCTCTTAGGACGTATTACACTATAATATTCTTTTGAACTAATTAGATCTCCAGATTCAATGAGTTTTCGAATTCCTTTTATATAATCATCCAGAGTATCTAAGGTAACATAATAGTTATCAATATTATTGTAGCCACATTTACCATTTCTGATAGATGCAGTAAAATTACATGGAGACTTATCTGATTTATTTTGTTTTGAGCATCTTTTACAATAGTCAATATATGATTCATGAATAGCTGGACTACTTCCTAATAGTCTAATAATGAACCAGCTATATTTTGTTATGTTTCTAACCATTTTCATATATAATCTATCTTTAAATTCCCTGAATGTTACATCCGAAGCTGTATTTTTATATAATTTCTTTAATATACCATCTTTGAACGAGAAATTATAATGAATTCCTGAAATCATTTGTTTTTTTCTGCCGTATTTATCAGCTAAATATTCTCTATATAGATTGGCATTATCTTTGACAAGTATTTCATCCGTATTATAATTAGCTAAAGGTATATCTTTTTCAGCTGGTAATATGGGCGGCAGGCTTTGTGGCCATAATAATTCATTCTCCAAGCTTAATGATACTATATTCTGCAAAGTCTCTAGATAGCTGTACACCTCTTCTAATGAATCAACAGTTGGTGTTATCATCTCAACTTGACTTTCAGAAAAATCTGTAGTTATATATGGGTTTTCAGATTTATCACCAAAAACTTTCGGGTGTGGTGTTATTGCCAGTTTCCCATCATAGTTTACACGTACATTTTCCTTTTCTATGCCAAAATTTCCAGATAATAAGTTTTTTCCCTGTTTATTAACTGTTATTAATTCTACCAATTCTTTGTTTAATTCAAGCATTATTTTCACTCCTTAATTAGGGGCATAAATAAAAGTAACTACTTCTTTTTTGTCTAATACTTTTCAGTATACGCCTATTTATGTATATATCTACCTTTATATATTATACATATATATTAATTTATATGAAAGGTTTTTTTGCTAAAAATTCGAATATATTAATATACCGATTATAGGCAAAAGAAAAGTGACTATCCCTAGCCACTTGAAAATATAATTTATTTAATTGCTCCCAAAGGACAACATGTTTTTAACTCTTCAATTTCATCTTTATTCATGAAATTTAGTTGGGTCTTTTCAATAATGACCTCTTTATCTTTTATCATATAGATATCAGGATATTTTCTAGTACAATTTCCACATAATACACATATATGTTTATCTATAATAATCTCTCTATTATCATCCGATTCCATGGTTTTCAAATCATCTTTTTTAATCCATAACTTCATGATCTTAGCCATAATGATGATTGCTATTAGCGTTAATACCCATCTTACAACCATATAGTTGACACCCATGAATTTTGCTTCATTTATAAGCATAGGTATTTTAATTACTGCCCAAGAACTAAGTATTATAACAATATTATCAATACTGGCTCCTTTTTTAGTAAGGGTTTTACATACTGGAAATGCTGCATATATAGGACCAGCCGATAAAGAACCAATAGCAAATGAAATCACTTTACCTCTTATTCCTGAACCATTCCCAAAATTATCTACAATGACTTTAGTTGGAACCCACGTTTGAATGAGAGATGTCAATATAAATATTGGTGGTAGTATTTGAATCATCTCCAAGAAATAATACTTACTTTCTTTTAATGCTTTAATTCCTATTTCGCTATTGATTATAAATACACAGATATAG
Organism: Vallitalea guaymasensis; assembly: GCF_018141425.1. Taxonomy (NCBI): domain Bacteria; kingdom Bacillati; phylum Bacillota; class Clostridia; order Lachnospirales; family Vallitaleaceae; genus Vallitalea; species Vallitalea guaymasensis. The sequence continues at coordinate 5,271,553 of NZ_CP058561.1, read as the reverse complement.
CCAATAATAGCTATCAATAATATTTTGTGTTTGGATAGTTTCTTTATCATAATATTACCCCCAGACCTAAAGCTATTAAAATGGCAAAGATAAAACTCACTACATTTCTTTTAACCGCAAATTTTCTACCAAAAGTTTTGCTTTCCAAAGGAAATGTTACAAAACCTACCATAGTCAATGTAGTTAAAAAAGCTGTCAAAGTTATTATACCTGCTCCATTAGCCTTAAGTGACCCAATTAGAGGAAAAGCTACAAATGCTGGTATTAGTGTTATTGTACCCACAAGTGCAGCACCCAATGTAGCTAAAAAACCACTGCCGCTTCCTATTAAGCTTTCAATTTTCTCTGGTGGTACAAGAGATAAAATAAGTCCAATCAATAATAATACACCTATTATATCGGATAGCATACCTTTCATCATACCTTTTGCACTTTTTATGGAATTCAATGTTTTTGCTCTATCCTTCACTAAAGATATGATAAGAGCACCTATGGTAATAATAAATAGAATAACAGTAGTCATCGAGTATTCACTCCCTTAATTATCAGATATAAAAATTATAAGGGTTTTTATTTTAAATTACCGTAATAAATATTACAGCTCTCCAGAATATTTTCTAAAGAGCTGCAATGTCTTGATATAATGTATTAATCAAATTGAATCATATATCTATATTTCATCTTTTAATCTATTAAGATCAAGTATTTCTATTATATTGTTATCATATTTTATCAAGCCATCTTTTTTCATATTAATCATTTCATTGGATAAAGCAGGTCTAGTTACCCCTAGTGTCTCTGCCATTTCTTTCCTAGAAATAGATACTCTAATTAATAGACTTTTTTGATTATCATATTCTCTTAACAAATAATTAACAACCTTTTTTCTTATAGTACTGTAGTTAATCATTTTTATCTTATCACTAAGAAAAACTAATTGATTGGAAATTATCTTCAGAAAATTACTAAGTAATAATTTATTAGCATAACATAAGGCAATAATATCTTGATGAGATATAAAGATTATTGTAGTATCCACGCCAGCAATAAGGGTACTTGGATAACATGTTGAATCAGAAAAAACCAGTGCAAATCCAAGAAGATTACCCGATAACATTTGTTTTACATTCATTTGTTTTCCGTCTTGATATAACTTATTGATTGTTAAAGTACCAGACAAAACAATCCCTACATCTTTAGCTTCTTCACCTTCTAAAGCAATAATTTCATCTTTACCATATTCTTTAATATTATAATTGATATCTTGTAATAAATCTTCTATCTCCTGTAGGGTAAATCCATTAAATAACTCACAGCCAGCTAATTGCGTTATAATATTTTCCATAACAATTACCTCCCAATCAAATATTTTTATTACTATTACATCAATTACAAAATGCATAGTTTACATAATTAGTTTATGGTCAACTTACAACTGTATTTCGTTTCTATAATTATTATCAACTAATAATAATTACTGAACAAACTATGAAACGCTCATCATAGTTAACATAATGTATTTATGGTTAACCAGTAATTAAAACTATTATTATCACATTAAAACATATTTTAATATTCTAATTTTTCTATCTCATCAAACATTCTGTTTTTATTGATAATTTGGATATAATTATCAAAAGTAGTACTTGTTCGGCTGTGACCTAGAATATCACTTACAATTCTTACTGGTACACCACTATCTAATAGATAAGTCGCAAAAGTGTGTCTGAAACTATGAGGTGTTATCTTTTTACTATCGTTCCTTTTTGTATTAATCTCTGCTTTATCCAATAGATCTTTTATAATTATGGTAATCCTTCTAGTGGACATAGGCATATCATCATCAATTTTATATAACGATGGAAACAGATATACACTTTTATAAATTAATCTATTCAACTTAACATTTTCTCTGATTACTGCTTTTTCCAAGCGTTCTATGGCTGTTTTGTACTTAAAATACTCAAACATTAATTTACTGTTTAAAGGAATCCACCTTGTTTTATTTCCTTTACCTGTAACAGTCAATAGTTTACTTTCAAGATTAATATCATCCCACATGACTTTCGCAGTTTCAGAAATCCTTAGACCAGTATATAAAAACAGATTGAACAAAAATCTATTCCTTATCTTATAATATATATTATTATATTTGTCTTCTAGAATGTCATACTCTTTCCTAGTCTCAATACTAACTTCATTCTCTAGATATTTTAATATCTTATTGATTTCATCTTTACTAAGTACGGGTTTCTCTCTAGTTGCATCTACCTTAAGTGACTTCAACTTATGAGTCACACTGATATGTATCAATTCTTCCTCATTAGCAAATTTGAATAAACCAGTTAATGTATTTCTTTTGGCATTAATACTTCTTGTTTTATAATTATACTCATCCCTATCCAATTCTTCTAAAAAACTATCAATAATATTTTTGACATTATCTTCTTCAATATATTGTGTACCTCTACTCTCTATTATGAAATTCATAAATTGGTTAAGAGTAACCTTATAATTCTTTATAGTTGCATTAGACAATCTATTTATTTTTAGATGGTTTAAATATTTTTCTATTATCATTGTCATATCAATAATATTGGGTTCTAAATTCATGATTTTTTCTCCTTCATCTATATAAATCGCAACATTGTTTACATAATATATTTATGGTCAACCACATATCTTCCAAGGGGTATTACCATATCCATTTCTATTTTTCGTAGTTTTATGGCACTGTTCATATAGTAAATAATATAAGAACTGCTATAAAACTTCTAAAAACAGCATATTTACTACACTTAAGACTTATTCTTATAATATAAATATGCTATACATTAATCGAGTTCGTATATTTATCTTTGCCGAGTTCGTATATTTTACATTACTATTATCAATCCATTATTAAACACCATAGTTAATTGATATCTAAACATAAGCCATAATAACTCACATACAATAATAATTGACTAAAGAGCAAAAATAGTATAGGGGAATATGTAGCAGTGAGCCATGGACGGTGAACTCAGCCTATTAAACACGGACGTTTAACTGGCTGACGAAATATTCCCCTATACTATTTTCGCGACCGTTAACCAATCATTCAATTTACTCTTTTCACTCTACTTTAGCCCCAAACGATGTAGCCAACAAAATACACCCCGCTATATCCAACTTAACATTATGTAAATCTAACTCCGATAAATTTATTCCTTCAATAATTGCTTCTCTGAAATCACAACCACTCAACTTGGCTTTATGTAAATTAGTATAACTTAATTTTGCTCCATTAAATATTACTTTTTCCAAATTACATCCAGTAAGGTCTGCTCTAGTTAAATTAACCTCACTAAAATCCAACCCCTTGAAATCATGGAACTTCAGATTGGTATACGAAAAATCACCTCTCACTATAACTACCCCTAATAAATTGGATTCATCAAATGTTGAACCTACCATTTTACAATCTGTGAATTTTGCGCCAAATAAATCAGCAAAACCAAATTTACAATTTAGAAATGCTGAATTTTTAATATCAGATACATTTAATCTAGAAGATTTAAAATCACACTTTATAAAATCACAACTCTTAATAATTGATTCATCCAATTTAGCATTTCTAAAAGTGCAGTTAGTAAAAGAAGATTTTTGTATATCCAAAAACTCAAAATTACTATCGTTGAAATCAATATCTTCATATCTTGTGTTACTAGCTATCTTCATTAATTATTCTTTCCTCTCATATCTATGTTACATATTTCTTAATTTCTTTAATAAACCAGTAAAATAATTAGGCAAAGGTGCTTCAAACTCCATATACTCATTAGTAGTAGGATGTACAAATCCTAACACTCTTGCATGTAAAGCCTGTCCTTTCAACTTGAATCTATCACTTTTAGGCCCGTAAACAGGATCACCCAACAATGGATGATTGATACTTGTCATATGAACTCTAATCTGATGTGTTCTACCTGTTTCAAGCTGCAATTCAACGTAAGTATATTGATTAATCCTTTCTAGAACTCTATAATGTGTAATTGCTTCTTTACCATTGATAGGATTAACTGCCATTTGCTTACGATTGACTGGATGGCGACCAATAGGAGCATTAATTTTACCTTCATCTTCTTTTAGATTATTATAAACTATTGCATTATATTTTCTTGTTATTGTATGATCCTTCAACTGTTTAGCTATACTCTCGTGAGCCTTATCGTTCTTACATATTATCAAAACTCCTGATGTATCTTTATCAATACGATGAACTATACCAGGTCTCATTACTCCATTGATTCCTGACAAATCATCTTTACAATGATACATGATGGCATTAACCAATGTTCCTGTATAATGCCCTGGTGCAGGATGAACCACCATACCTTGAGGTTTATTGACCAGTATTACATCTTTATCTTCATATACAATATCCAATGGTATATCCTCTGCTACTATATCAAGTTCTTTCGGCTCAGGTATAACAATATTTATTTCATCCCTAGCTTTTAATTTATAATTAGATTTTATTTCACTATTATTTACAGTAAGATTATTTTCTTTTATCAACTTCTGTATAAATGACCTAGAATAATCAGGCAATCTATCTGAGATGAATTTATCTATTCTCATTCCTGCATCTTCTGCCTCAATCAAAAATGTATAACTGTCCATTATTTAGTACTCCTCTTCATAAAAGCAAAATCTTCGTCCTTATATTTAAAAATCATCAATGCTATCAATAGAATAGCCCCAACAACCACATAGCAATCAGCCATATTAAATACTGGAAAATCTATTAGTTTAAAGTATAACATGTCGACAACATATCTTAATCTAATTCTATCTACAAAATTCCCAATAGCTCCAGCTATAAATAGAATCATTGTGAATCTAATAGGATAGTATCTTTTCTCTTTTGGTATTTTAGCATAAAAATAAAAAATCCCAATTAAAATTATCGTAGTAAATATAATAAATAACCATATTTGTTCTTGTAACATACCAAATGCTGCCCCATTGTTTTTAACATAAGTCAAGCCAAAGACATCATTAAGTATTGGGATATATGTTCTTTCAGGAATATTCAATACTGTTAAATATTTTGTGAATTGGTCTAAACTTATAAGTAATATAACACTTATCAACATTACTATCATTACAAATCTCCTTATAAAATATATTTTATTGCTTTCATTATGTCTTCTTTATCCAAGTCATCCCTTATTTCACATGAGCCAACTCCATTTAATAGTATAAAGTTCAGTTCATTGTTTTTTGTTTTTTTGTCATGATATAGTTCATTATAAATGTCTAGTTCATTAAGTTTATCGATTTTAATTGGTAAATCAAAACTCTGGATACAAGCTTTTATATCGTCTAGTTCACTAGAATCAATCTGCTTCAATAGATAAGATAGGTATGCAGCTGATACCATACCTAGACCTACACATTCCCCATGTAATAGATTGAAATCAAATAGTCTTTCAACAGCATGACCTATTGTATGTCCAAAATTAAGGGTAGCTCTAACCCCTTTTTCTTTTTCATCCATTGAAACAACTTTACTTTTTATAACACAAGATTCATATATAAGTTGTTCCATAATTTCATTATCCAAATTCATTATTTTTGAACTATTGGCTCTAATATAATTAAAATATTCTTTACTGGCAATAAGTCCATGTTTAATTACTTCACCCATACCAGCACTGATTTCTTTTTTAGGCAATGTCATCAATGTACTTGTATTTATATATACTAACTCAGGTTGATGGAAAGCTCCAATAATATTCTTGTAGCCATCAAAATCTACTCCTGTCTTGCCACCTATACTACTATCAACTTGAGAAAGTAGAGTAGTTGGTATCTGAATAAATTTATTTCCTCTCATATACGTTGCTGAAGCATAACCTACCATATCTCCTGTAACACCGCCACCAAGCGCAATTAAGTAAGATTCTCTATCCAGTTTTTCTTCTATCATCTTCTTATAAATTGTGTTGATTGTATCAAGATTCTTATTAGCTTCACCATGAGGGATTACTAAATAAGATAGCTCATCAGTAATTTTAGATATTATATTACATAAATTATCTAAATATAATTTACTAACATTATCATCTGTTATTATGCATACTTTCTTATTGTCCATACCTACTTTTGATAGGTGTTCTTGTAAAGAATCAAAATTATTACTAATAATAATATTGTAGTTATTTGTTTTTGTATTCACTTCAATTCGTTTCATAGTTTAAGTCATTCCTTTTTATACACTTTAAGTGCATTATTAATAATTCTATAATAGTAAAAGAAAAGTCCTAGAGGACAGCCTCTCGAACTTTATTTTAGCATAAGAAAGTTAAATTTACTATAAGAAACATATTTTTTCTTATTCATTATCAATCTGTTTTACTGATATGTCACCTATTTTAGTTGCTGCAGCTTCTTCAATTGAAGTCTGAGCAAGAATATCATCTATATCGATTGGTTTATTTTCTAAAGTATTACTATTAGTCAATTCAAGTTGAGCTTTTAGAAATTGTCTAATTTGTATCTTAGACGCATCATATTGTTGAACAAGTTCCTCTTTCTTTTGACTGATTCTATACACTTCATTTCTAGCATCTTCCACTATTGTTTGAGCTTTGACTTCAGCTTCTTTTTCAATTATCTCTGCTCTTTTATGTGCGTTTGATTTGGTTTCTTCAGCAGTTTTCTCTGCTAATAACAAAGTATTTTGAAGTGTATCTTCAATTGTTTTATAATATTTTATACCTTCATTTAATAAGTTAACTTTATCCTTTAACTCAATGTTTTCTTTATACATTTTTTCATAATCTGTTAAAATTTCTGTTATTGCGTTTTTTACTTCAGATTGAGAATAGCCAAATAATGATTTTTTAAAACTTTTTCCCTCAATGTCTAAAGGTGTTAACATATTATTCCTCCTAAGTATATCGTTTTAATTCAATATAAATTCTATCTTTTTTAGTTCTGCTACCTATATCATGAAATTGGAATTTCCCCATCCCTCTTACTGATACTATGTCTCCCTGAGATAATTTACACGAAGGAGACAAGGTCAATTTACTATTTACATATACGTTTTTATTCTTAATCAACGTAATAGCTTTTCCTCGTGATAAAGGGAATGCTAGAGAAACAACAGAATCTAATCTAATAGACGAAACTGTTCCTTTTATAGGCTGAAAACTTGGAGTTAATATTTCTTGTGGTAAATCATGTATTATTTTAATATCAACTACTGTTTGTTTTACTTTTTCAAGATTAGATATTATAAAATCAGATACAGGTTTTATAACAAACACAATTGCGTAATTATCTTTTACTATAATATCTCCGATTTTAGTTCGTGTAATACCAAGATTCAAAATAGTGCCTAAAAAATCACGATGAGTCAAATTATTAGAAAACTTCTTATTCCTAGGAGAAATTTTCAAGACCTCTATAGGATAATCTATGTTATCAAAGTCAATATAATCTGGATAAAATGCTATAATTTTTCTTTCGCTATATTCGTAACCACCATAAAATATATGATTAATATTTGATAATTGATTTTTATTAGAAATAAATAAGCTTTGTTCATGAATGTTCAAAAAATCTGTAAACATACTAATTTGCCTTAATGATGCAAGTTTACCTTTATCAATAATCTTATTGACAATCAAAATATCTTCATTTTTATCTAACATAATTCTAACCTACTTCATTAAGTTATTTACTAGAGATTGTAAGATTCTAAGTAATAAAAACGCAATCAATGGAGAAAAATCCAATACATTTCCTTTTCCACCGAAGATTGATTTATCTATTAGTTTTCTTATTGGCGCCAATATTGGTTCGGTTATCTGTAATATAAATTTTGCAAAGGGATTATTATATGCTCTTGGAACCCATGATAATAGTACTCTTACTAAAATCAATATTTCTAAGGCATACAAAAATAATTCTATAGTTCTTAATGCGTAATACATGGAATTCACTCCTTAATCAGTCTATTTTCCCGAATAATTATTGTTCACTTTTCCAAGGTAAAATAATCCCATTAGACTTTAGTTCTTCTCCTAAATCACCAGCAATATCAACATTTTCAGGTGCAATCAAAAATATATTATTAGTAACTCTCTGTAAGTTACCATTTAAGGTATAACAAGATCCACTAATAAAATCCATTATCCTCTGTGCTATATTTCTATCCATCTTATCCAAGTTAATAATTACCGGTTTTTTAGATTTAATATGATCACAAATGTCTTGTGCCTCATCATATGTTTCTGGTTGGATAACTACTACTTCCATTTGAACGTTTGCTTGAAAATTTACTATATTAGTAGCATTGCTTTTCTTTTTTGAATAACTTTTAATATTTTTAAGATCCGAAACATTAGATGATGTAGCTGGTTCTTGGTTTTGTTCTTCATCATACTCATAATCTTCGTCATAATCATCATAATCATTTAATTTCATCATATCCATCATCTTATCAATAAATTTTGCCATTCTATATCACCTCTTATTATAATCTCTTTTGCCGAATATGCCTGTCCCTACCCTAACCATAGTTGAACCTTCCTCAATGGCTACCATATAATCGTTTGTCATCCCCATTGACAAGATGTCCATACTAACATTATCAATGTTTTTCCTTTTTATGTCAACAGCTAATTGCTTTATTTCTCTAAAAATATGTCTATTATCCTCACTATTAATTACATAAGGTGCTATTGTCATCAAACCCTTAATTCTAATGTTAGACAACTTGCTGACAGCTATTATAAAATCAGTCACTTCCTTTGTCATTAAGCCAAATTTGGTTTCTTCGTGTGCAACATTGAGTTGAATGAGAATATCCATTATTTTATCTGATTTTACTGCTTCAGCATTAATCTTCTCAGCCAATTTCAATGAATCTACAGAATGGATTAAACTTACTTTATCAATGATATATTTAACTTTATTAGTCTGCAAATGTCCAATCATATGCCACTTGACATTGTTACCTAATACATCATATTTATGTCTTATTTCTTGTACCTTGTTTTCCCCCATATTGACCAAACCATTTTTTAATGCTTCTTCAATACATTCCACAGGCTTAGTTTTTGAGACCGCTATTAAAGTTATGTCTTCTTTGCTTCTACCTGCTTTTTTAGCTGCTATTTCAATATTATCAAGAACAATCTTAATATTGTCTTTAATGTTTTCCATGTAACCGTCTTCCTTTCTTATGTTGCTATACCCTAAACTTTTTCTTAGTATTTATATGTCAATATAAAATTACATCCTCTTTTGCATTACTTGCATCAGCTATAACCCTGTCATATATTCTTATTCCATATGGTGTGTTGGTTTCAACGATAATATAGCTGTCAGCAGAATATATCTCATCAATCAATTTGAAATTCGTATATCCTTTATTAATTATATATACTCCTTTTAAAGACTTCTTTTCTGAAATTGTATAGTTATTGTTTGTGGAATCAACTAAAATATCATTTAACTGTAACCCTTCTTCACTGATAGGTACATAGTAACTCTCTTCTTCAATATGTTTAAAACCTATTTTAATGAATTCAACACTTTCTCCGCCGACAAAATTTTCACCATATGTTTTCTTCAATACACCTTCATTATTACCTTTTTTAGCAATACATGATTTGGGTATTCTTATAAATTCTTTTTCAGCTACTGCTGTCTTTGGAATTTTAATTCCATCATACTGTTCATATACAACTTGGAACTTGATCTTTCTATTTTTAATAAGGTCAAAATATCTGTCTATCTCTAAAATAAGATATTCTTTCTTGTTTTTTTGAACTATGTCATAGACTTTAGTTTTGATTGTTACATCTTTTTCAATTATATTGATAGATATATTATCCTTCCCTTGAATAAAATCAGTTAAATCATCTTTCATTTCACATACAACATACCATTTATCATTATCTATGATTTTAAATAGAGGTGAGTCTTTTTTTATGGTTTCTTGTTTGTATGTATATATTTCTTCTTCGCTTTTGAAATCAAACAAAGATTGGATATCAAGATTATCTATGCTAAAGTTTTCGTATCCATCAATTCTATATGATATTACTCCACTTTTCATTGCCTTTATTATACTGATATTATTGTTGATCTGTGATTCCAACAATTCTTTACTACGTATTGTATCCAGATCTAATTGATCATGTATATATAATGATTGAGTTATATTGGAAACTGTATCCTTCATGTTGTTTTTGAACTCATAAATGTTTCCAAAGGTATCATTATCATAATTCATTGTATATGTATACAAATTCTTTTTAATATCTTCATGTGAATTACAATTGTTTGCATAAGCTAATTTGTCATTTATGTAATTAAGGTCTTTTTTAATTTCAGCAGTATAATTTCCGTTTGAATCTATCATACATACTATACTATCTATATTTATCTTGTCTCCCTCTGGTACATAATAACTAGCCATTCCATCAGAAGTACTTTTGACAACAGTCTCATTTCTTAGTATTATTCCTTCAAATAATTCATCATTGTAAATACTGCCTTTTTCAGCAGAAACATAATTGACATCATTACTGATTAAGAAAGAAATAATATTATATATCAAATACAAGAATATAAAGAAATAAATGAATGTTCCAATCCCTAATCCTTTACTTTTAGGTGCTTTTCGTTTAGGTCGTCTATTTGTCGATCTATTTTGTTGTGCACTATTTCTTCTGTTTTGCTCCAAATTAACACCTCTTATCAAAAATGAATAAGTTTATAACTGTGAATAAATAACTATTACTTAATAATACACCTATTATTTACATAAAAGCAAGTCCTATTAATATAATCCAAAATGCTTATATACTGAATTTTTTAGTTAATGCTCTTCCATTTTGATAAGTACACAATCTGCCTTGGTAAGTATTATTTTCAACCATACTATTCTCAATACCATCTTTTATTTTCCACCAGCTTGTATTCCAATTACAAAATATAGTTTCTTCTTTTGGAGCTCTACTGGCTAATCGCTGAATAGCAATATTGGGGTTCGTATATTCTAAGAATGCAACTACCCTGTCTATATAATCTTCTTTAGAAATAATAGTTATCTTATTTTTATTATATAGTCTAGCCAATTCTGTATTCTTTGCTATATAAAGCGAATGAAGCTTGATTTGGTTAACTTCAAGTACTGTCAATATCTTAGCACCTTCCACTATATCTCTCATATTATCCCACGGTAAGTTTAAGATCATATGTGCACATGTATCAAAATCAAATTTCTTTATTCTAAGGACAGCATCGATGAATTCTGCTAATGAGTGACCTCTATTTATTTTATCTAGAGTATAGTAGTTAACACTCTGTAGACCCAGTTCAATTGTTATATTGACTTTATATTCCTTTTTAAGTTCATTAAGAATCTCTAAATAATCATCATTAATACAATCTGGTCTAGTGGAAATAGCTATTTCTACTATTTTATCTCCGATTGAATCTGTAACAGCATTCTTAAATTCTTTTATAGGCATATACGTGTTAGTAAAGTTCTGAAAATAAGCAATAAATTTTTTTGCATTGTATTTCTTTTCTATATAAGACATATTTTTTCCTAGTTGTTCACTAACAGACATTCTATTGGATAAACTCTCGAATCCGGTACCGACTTCACTACAAAATATGCAGCCATTGTAACCAATACATCCATCTCTATTAGGACAAGTCAAATCCATGTTTATAGGTAACTTATATATTTTTTCACCATATTTATTCTTAAGATAATCAGAATATTTATAGTATAATCGTTTTTCTGTATCAATCATATCTAGTTTGCCTCCAAAGTTAATCAATAAATCACTTATATTATATTGGATTATAAATATTATTTCAACAGTTATAAAGATGTACATTATAATAATTCAAATAATGTTAATAAATTCCTTTTATATAATTTATATTTTGTATAATAATCTCTGCAATCTCAAAGTGCAATCAATTTTTCTTTTTAATGGTACACGCCATGAATCTGATAATGGAAATTGGATATTATCTTTTGATACCTGTCCCATATCCCAGAAACCATCTTCCTGTATATTATCCAATAACCAATCCTTGAATCTTGTTAACTTACTTTTAGAATATGTATATTTACTTAATAATTCATATGCATTAATATATCTGTTAGCTTGTTTAGAGTTAAATTTGTCTGGTTGAATATTTAGAGGTCTATCATATATATAATATATGCCTTGTGTGCTATTCAATATATAGTCAATAAATTTTAACTCTATTTCTTCAGGTAACAATCTAGGTAATAATGCAACTATATAAAAGTTTGTAAAATTCAACATACATTTATCTTTTGAAACCTTATGAATATCATAATAGGCTTCTTTATAGTCACAAGAATTATATGTACTTGATGAGAAAGCACCTGTAATTACATCAGCCCAATCTTTAGCAACTTCGTAAGCAAGTTGATTATCAGGATCTATAATTCTTAACCAAGTTGCTACAATTAAATGAGTAAAAAGTGTCCAATTATGCTTTTTTTCTGGTCTGTCTTTCAATTCAATTTCACCAAGCAAATGTTTTTCCATGTATTCTACTATTTTTTTTATTGGTTTATCACTAGAATCAAGACCAAGTATAATTAACCTTCTTAAAGCTTGTTCTGTGGTCACTTTTGTGTTAATGTTTTGACTCATACTATGAAACGTTCCCCAAGACCCATCATTCAATTGTTGGCTGATAATATGATTGACCCACTTACTTTTCATTACTGCCTTCTTCAAACAGGTTAATTCTACATTATCTTTAGCAGTTTTTTCTAGGTCTCTCAAGATTAAATATTTAGGTATAACATCTAACTCCAGCTTTAATAGATCCACTTGTTTTATCATAATATTATTCTCCTAATATAATTTGATACTACCTTTAAATTATATCATTTTCACTAAGGATTTTATATAACATTATGATTAATTTTTAATTGATTAACTAATATAACCTTTAAGTCTCCATGTTATAATGATTATCAAAACTAATATTATTGATTAATTAAAAACATTATATTGATTAATATTAATCTATGTTATATAATTATATTAAACAATACAAATGATTAGGAGTGTTTATTATGGTAGTTAATTCTACAGATATTAAAACTAATTTTGGCAAATATCTTGACCTTGTACAAAAAGAAGATATAGTAATTACAAGAAACAAAAAACCTGTCGCCATACTAACAAAATATTCCAAGTATAGAGATATAATAAAAGATGGTAGTGGCGACTATATATATGATAACTCGGAAATTACATACGATGAATTTATTGAAGTATACAAAAACACTGATGGAAGGTTTGAATATCTTGATGGAGTCGTTTATCAACTGATTCCACCTAGCCATACACATCAGCATATTATATCCTGTATAATTGGTGAGTTTCATACTTATTTCAAAGATAAGAAATGCAAGCCTTATGTAGGACCATATGATATATATTTTAATAATTCTCCAACAAAAGATATTGTACAACCAGATATATTCGTTATGTGTGACCATGAAAATATACGAAGTGACAGATATTTCGGAATACCTGATTTGATTGTTGAAGTTACTTCTCCATCTACAAGAAACAATGATTTGGTGAAAAAGCTCAATCTATATTTACAATCAGGAATTAAAGAGTATGTTATCTTTGATACCAAAAATAAAAACGTTGTTCAATGGAATTTCAATAATAAGCAAGTTCAAAAATGTAATACAATAGATAAAACTGGTGTATATAGGTCAAATATCTTTGATGGGTTAGAAATCAGCCTATCTATGATCTTTTAATAGGAGCTTACACCACTGGCATTTCATATTTGTTTCATACAACTTAAATAGGGGCTATATAAGCCCCTATCTCAATAATAAGCATTTTATTCATTTATAAATTCATCATTACATATAACTAAGATTATGATTTTACGCTTCCCAAAACAAGTCCTGTTGTATAATATTTTTGTAAGAACGGATATATAATCATAATAGGAATAGTTGAAATAATTATCTGTGCAGCATTATTGGTTCTTCTACTTGCATTACCTAATTCTTGTAATTGATCAGCAGACATGAATCTGGTATCTGGCATAGTCAATATTTGTTGTAAATAAGTTTGTAATGGTATCTTCTCTATATTATTAATGTACATCAAGCCATCGAACCATGAATTCCAATGAAATACAAATATAAACAATACTAATGTAGCTAGAGCAGGTTTTGCAAGAGGTAAGTATATCTTAGTAAGTATAGACGTATGACCTGCTCCATCAATGAGTGCTGCTTCTTCTAATTCTTTTGGCAATTCTCTAAAAAAGTTCATCAATATCAATATATTAAAGACTGATACTGCACTTGGTAGAATTAGAGCCCAAATCTTATTCATTATTCCAGTGGATTTTACAATTATATAAGTTGGTATCAAACCACCATTAAATAACATTGTTATAATGAAAAACCAAACATAAACTTTTCTCGCTGAAAATTTATTCTTTTCCTTTGATAGAGGATAAGCCACTAAAATAGTACATAACAAACTAAAAGGAACCCCTATAAGTACACGTTTTACAGATATCATCAATGCTTTATAGAAACTGGTTTTACCTAATATTGATTCATAGGCCTTAAGTGAAAACTGAACAGGAAGTAAACCTACAAGACCACCTTCTGCCGCTTGTGTTGAACTAAAAGATAATGATATTATATGTATTATGGGAAGTATTGTTATAAAAGTTATTGTTATTAGCAATATAGTATTTATAGTTACAAACACTTTACGTGAAGTAGAATTTCCCATCAATATATCATTCTTTGTTTTCTGCTTCATGGTACTACCTCCTTTAAAATATTCTGTAATCACTATATTTGTTTGCAATCCAATAAGAAATTGTCAACATCACAAATGATACTACTGATTTGAATAATCCTACCGCAGTTGCTAACGAGAATTGTCCATTGTTTATCCCCATTCTATACGTATAAGTATCAATAATATCACCTGTTGAATATACTGATGGACCATACAAAACAAATATTTGATCAAAACCAGCATTCATGATATTTCCCAATCCTAATATAGCTATCAATACAACGATACTTGAAATACCTGGAAGAGTTATATGCAGAGTCTGTTTCAACCTGCCTGCCCCATCAATTGCTGCTGCTTCATACAATGTTGGATCTATTGAAGTCAGCGCTGCTAACAAAATTATAGTATTAAAACCTATATCCTTCCAAAGATCAGTAAGAACAAGCATATAAGGAAATGTTTTTGGGTCACCAAAGAAATATTTGGCTTCCATCCCAAAACAACCAATTATTTGATTTACAATACCCGTACGTGGTGAAAAAATCTCTAATAAAATACCTCCCAATATAACCCATGACAAGAAATAAGGTAAAAATGTTATAGTTTGTACTGATTTCTTGAACCAACTTCTTTTAACTTCATTGAGCAGTAGAGCAAATATCAAAGGGAATATTATCTTTGCAACTATTTTCATTGTAGCAATAAAAAAAGTGTTCCAAACTATAGATGGAAAATCAGGCATCTTGAAGATATATTTAAACATATCAAGTCCTATCCACTTTCCATTTATAAGTGAGTAAAAGAAACCTTTAGTAGATGGTACATAATCTTGAAATGATATTAATATACCTAACATAGGACCATAACAATATATAATTACTAGTATCACTGGAATAAGCATCATCATGTGTAAGGGTAATTGTTTCTTGAATTTACTCTGAGAATAATTTGATCTGTGAGAGAATCTGTTTGCATTTATTTTTTGTCCTATCAAATGTACTACCTCCTAATAAATAATTACCTTATAACTCTAATCTTTTATTTTAATGCATTTTGTACCTCTTCAGTAATTTTATCCCCGCCTAATTCGTTCCATTCATCAACCATCTTATCCCAATCACTAACAGGTGCATTATTGGTTATTATCTTAGTCATAGTTTCTTCAGCGAGCTTCTTGTAAATTGGCAGATATGATAACATTGAATCTGTTGGTAAAGCCCACCATTCATTTTTCTTAAGCATATCTGGCTTGTTAAGACCAAATGTTAAATACCACGCATGACCTTCTTCTGGATAATATGCATTCCAGAATCTCCATAACTCTGGATCTTTTGTATCAATATATTCCATTACTTTATCATAATTATCTACCATATATTTATCTATATTTGTTTTATCTTTCTTTTCCAATGCTTCAAATAAACTTTCATTAGATACTCTTTCATATGATGGATTAGTTATACCAATTATTGATGGACCAGATACAGTAGTATCTCTGAAATCTGGATTAAACATAGGACTTTCAGGATCAGTCATTGCAGTAGCAATATTTAACATTTTAATTACTGCTTCAGGATGCTTACATTTTTTTGATATAGCATATCCTGTATTAACTGGTTGAAATGCAAAGATTGGAGCATGAGAACCATCTTTTGTTGGCATATTCATTGCATACCATTCTGCTTTTGGATCATTAAGTATAGTTTTGTTGATTGCCCACATAGGAAGTCCTCTAACACCGAATACCATACCAGCTTTTCCGCCATTCAAATCTTCCATAACTTTTACCCCATCCATAGTTGGGAAATCTCTAGCAATAGCTCCTTCAATATATAGGTCTTGAAGTAATTGTAATCCCTCTTTAACTTCTGGTCTTGTTCCATCCCACACTACATTTCCATCATCATCCTTAGAATAGAACAACATACCATCATACCAAGTACAAGGTTGGACACCATAGCCACCAAAGAAGCCATATAATCCACCCCAGTCCATTATTAGATTGGTTTGTCCCATTATTGTTAATCCATATGTATCATTCTTGTTATTTTTATCAGGATCATTTTTGGTGAATTCTAATGCTACGTTTTTGAAGTCATCAATTGTTTTAGGTATTTCTAACCCTAGATTGTCAAGCCAGTCTTTCCTTACAAAAAGAGGAAAACAATTGTTTATAAGATCAGTTACATTAGTTGGTATAATACATACTTTACCATCAATGGTTACACTATCTAATGCATCTGCTCCAGCCCCTGTTGTTAACCATTTTTTATTAGTTGTTGATAGATAATCAAATACTTTACTCACATCATATACCATATCGCCTCTAACAAGTGTAGACATAGGTTGAGCTGATATACCTGGTAAGATATCAGGTATGTCTCCTGACGCTATCGACGTGTTTAATCTATTATCGAATTGACTTGCATCCGCTGACCAAGCAATTTCTACATTAATACCATACTCCTTGAACTTTTTATCCCACATTGACCCTTCAAAAGGAATTTGGTTAGTCCCAGCAGTTCTTATAGCTGCTGTAATAGTAACTGGTTCTTCATACTTACCAAAAGGATCAATTTCCTCTGTTACCTTTTTGTTGTCAGTATCCTCTTTGACAGTTTCTTTACCTTCTTCTTTTTTACAACCAGCAAATAAAGTAACCATCATGCAAGTAATAAGAACTAGTGAGATCATTTTAGTAAAAAATTTTCTACCCATTTTAAAACCCTCCTAATTTTTATAATTTTATTTCTCTACAATAAAATTATAGCAAGTTATATATTGAATACACAACGAGCATATGTTTACATTAGTTACCCTTTCTTTACTTACTTTGGAAAAGCCACTTATCCCCTATAGACTGTAGGTGTTTTTCCTGTATATTTTCTGAAAACTCGTGTAAAGGATGGTGCTGATTCATATCCAACTGCTATAGCTATATCTTGTATTTTTTCACCTGTTTTCAATAACATGTCTTTAGCTTTTAACATTCGCATATCTAATATATAATCATATAGATTATTCTGTGTATGACTTTTAAATAACCTTGATAAATAAGAAGGATTAAGATTTACCTGCTCTGCAAGAATAATTAGAGAAAGGTCTTTATTCAAATTTTCCAATATATATTTTTGTACTATTGCTATTGCATTATCTGACCAAATATATTCATTTTTGAAATGAGAATCAAATATTAATTGAGATAGATTTTTTAAGTATTCAATTGCTTCATGCCAAGAATCATGTTCATGTACATTGGTTAACTTACTAAGATTAATCAAAGATTCCAGATCATCGTTCATTTTCCATTCATTAATATATTTTAGAAGAACACAGGATATTCTATAATAAATTTCCAATGCATTAGTGTTATAAAAGTCATCAATATAGACTACCCTATCTGTCATTTTAGCTAATAGTAAAAAGAAATTATCCTGTTGTCCTAGCTCAAGATATCCTTCAAGTTCATTGATTCGATTAAGTTCTTTGGAGCATTTTTCAATATTTTCATTATAAGAACTAGTGGATTCTTTTTTATCATACTCTGCTAATGTGATTATGCTCTCATTGAGTTTTCTTGACCTATAACCCAACCTTCTTTTTATATTACTATAACATCTTGGTATATCATTTAGAGCTATCTGAGATGTTTCATAAACAAATGTAATAGTAATATTGAGATTTTTTCTTATAGTACCTTGAATATATTCTAATAGCCCATTTAACTTGACTTGCTGATTTTTTATAGGTAAACTGATATCTTTCTGTTGAAGCAGCCATATGGAGTATTTTTGCTCGGATATGTAATGTACGTTATTATAGTATTTACTAAAATATTTATCACTTATTGTTTTCAAAGAATATATATTCTTATCCAGCTGAGATAAACTAATATCTGTAGGCAAATCATCAAATATCCCACCTACCATAATTATAGTTTTATTAACCTCAATAGGTATCTCTAACTCCTTAAACCTTTTTTCAACCTCACTATATGAATCACATATTCCATATAGCAAACTTTCTATATAGTTGTTCTGCAATAATGGCAAAGCCTCTCTTATCTGTTTTTGTACTTTTTTCATCTCATCAATTTCTTTATAATTTTGTTCTATTTCTTCAATGACTTCTCTTACTGTGGATATTATTTTCGATGTTGGTTCTAGTTTTGTCAGATATCGAACATCTCTGTTTTGAATTGATTCATATACGTAATCAAATTCTAATACTCCACTTAAAAAGATCACTTTACATTTTGGCCAGCGTTTTTTTATTTCTTCATACATTTGTAATCCATTAATCTTAGGCATCTTTATATCTGATAGAATAATATCAATTCTTGTTCTGTTTAAACATTCTAAGGCTTGAGTTGCATTATAGGAAGTATAAACCTCTAAGGGCAGATTAGCTTTAACTTCAAAAATTCTACGAAAATATTCAGCTACATCTATCTCATCATCTACTATAAGTAATCTATACATTAGTTCCCACCTCGTTTCCTTCAATTGGAATTCTAATAGTTACCTTTAATCCTCCATATCTACTCCTTGAAAGAACCAGTCCATATCTGTCCGAATATATTAACTTCAGCCTTTTATGTATATTAATCATTCCTGTTACTTCAATATCCGTTCTATTTAGATTGTTTTCCATTTGAATAATTTTATCATCTTCTATTTTTCCATTATCAGATATGATAATATCTAGATATTCATCATTCTTTTCATATATCATTTCCAGAATACCCCCTTCTTCCATATTTTCTAGAGTATGTTCAAATGCATTTTCTAATATAGGCTGCAAGATTATCTTTGGTACAAGAAGGTTTTCAAATACTTTTGGAAGGTCATCTAACTTAATAGTCAATCTATTTGAAAAACGGGCATGTTGTATCTTGGAATAGGTTACAGCATGTTCAACTTCGTTTTTTAGGGGTACAATATCTTTTTTATTTCTAGTGATAAACATGAAAAATGAACCAAGCTCACTACAGAATTCAGAAGCAAATTCAATATCCTCAGCTTCAATTCTGTTTTTAAGCATGATAAAACTATTATAAAGAAAATGTGGATTTATCTGTGCCTGCAATTGTTTTAGCTCAGATTTCTGCACTAGAATTTTTTGCTTATACACTTGTTCTATGAGATTATGTAATTTGTAACTCATTTTATTAAAACTATCGTAGATATATTTGAATTCGTCCATTCTATGATGTTCTATAGTCACTACTGATTCTATATGTTCAATTTTATCAAAGGCATCAACAAGTTTTTTTAACGGTTCGTGGATAGTATTATAGAGGGATTTTGAAAATATTATTATTAGAAATATTGAAACCATGGCAAATATCCACATAATGATACTATATATATTAAGATCTCCAAATGCTACATTATCAGGTATGTATCTAACCAGTTTTATATCTTCTACACCTGTATCTGAATAGACTATTAGATATTTTTTACCTTTAATCTTTTCTGTAAGCATATAAGTATCTTTTACATATCTAGTATTAAGGTTAATCTTTTTGCCCTGCTCATCATCTATGAGTTCTTTTATCCTGTAATGTATATCATTATCGCCATTACTTCCCATTAACATCTCTCTACTATCACTGCATATAAAACCATTGCTTTCTTCGTGTATGCTCATATTATCTAAGAACTTATTGATATTTGATGTACTAATAGTTGCAAAGATTAAGAAATTAGGTTGTAACCCTCGTTTATAATATATCTGGGGGTACTCCGATATTAATAACAATTGATTGTCATAGTAAATAATCTGCTTATTATCCATATCTTTGTATGTATTGATTAGTTCAAAACAATCTGGTGTAATTTCACCAATGGTATTTGTTCCTATAGTCTTGTTGATTGATGGGACTACAACTTTTATCCCATCAATCAATTGACTACTTGTTTTAATTGCAGATATCTTATCCCTAACGTGTAAAACAACCTGAGATTTTTCATAGCTGTTAAAACTACCAATACCAGTACTAAGCTTGGTTAAATCCCAATCATTAGTAAGTTCATATTGTAAAGTAATTATTCTTTTGAGTTCATTATTAAGATTATAAGAGAAATTTTGATTGGTGACGCATACATTCTGTATAATCTCATCCCGCACTTTATTGATTCCCCAATTATAAACACTATAACCTATTAAAAAAAGTGTTAGTATAATAAAGAAGAATACAGTACATAGTTTAATAAATATTGATCTCCTAAAATGAATTCTCTCCATATTTTACACTTCCTTTTATTTAGCTACTCTTTAACCGGCTCAATTAAAACCCCTTCTTTTACCTCTAAACTCAATGTTAATAATCTATCTCTAATTGGTACTCTATTAATCAAAGAAATTAGCCCATCACCAGTAATTTTACTTACACTCACTTCTTCTACACTTTTCCAACTTTCAGGTAATCGCCATTGTTTATTTTTATACCCCTCAACACTGTAAGCTATTATTTCTTTATTAGTTGTCCAATACGTTTCCATAAAGATATTGGTGTCTTCTTTTATTACCATATCTCTACAAACAATTTGCTTCTCATTTTCTTTAACAACCACTTCATTATTATAATAAGCTAATCTATTAGGTACTACTCCCTTTACCTGTAATCTCTCTAACTGATTCAAAAAATACCATGGTATTACTTCTAGACAGAATGCTTCAATAAAATCATTTTCCCAATTAGGTTTTATAACTGTAAGGTCGCTTTCATTGATTAGCAATCCTTCTCCATGAATACTTTCACCAAATAGAATACCAAGTTTTTCATCATAATCTTTCAAATCCCTATTGATTCTACCACCTGTTAACAGTGTCGCTGGTCGTTCTAGGTAATCTAGGATATTTTGATTAATATGCCATACCATTGGAACTAAACCAATTAAATCATCAATACCCTTTTCCCTATATATGAATTCACTTGTTACATCAATTCCTTTATCTCTCCAGTATCTAATAATCTTCCTTCTATAAAGCTGCTCTTCATCTAATGAGATGTCATGTCCTTTGCTTTCTCTAGCAAAAAAAGCATCTATATGCACTGTACCAGCTTTTTTAATAGGTAACATTTCTAATAGATCATCAATTCTTTTAACCGCGTATCCACTTTCCCATTCATTCTTGTAACAAACCTGATATGAGTCTTTATGATTCCATGTACCGATTTTCAATAAGGAACCATCTTCATTCTTAGAAATCAAATCATTTTCAATATATGTATCCCATAATGGACTATCTTTGTATGCATCTGTCATATTGATATGTAAACTTACTGTAGTATTATAATTGAAAGCTTCATTCATTAACCATTTCAGACTATCAAATGAAGTATCATCTTCTTCCCTTTTCAAGTCTTCATTTACTTGTGACCAAGATGGATATTTGTCATCATGACCTTGGAACTGCCACCCAACAAGGTAAATTATTTTATCTATCCCTCTAGTAATAACATCTATTTTTTTAATTATTTCTAAGACTTCATCAAATTTACAAGCTACAATACTATTTCCTCTATTATCTGGTATAGAACAAAATAATTTCATTGTCAACGTTTTTGAATAGTTGTGAATATAAGGTCTTTCAGGTTTTTGGGTTTTCTTCCAGTCATAATAATCACCAGATACATTTTTCCAATCATTTTTATTCATAATAAACCTCCTCATAATTTTAAGTTGTCTTTTACTTTCTATAATTTATATGATATCTCCCTCCTGACCTATAGGTTATTCATAATAAATTTATATTAAAATCTATTATTTCCAGCTGAATAAAACTAAATAAAAAAGACATAACACTTGAAATCTATTCCACTTACAAGAAAATTGTTATGTCTTTCGTTATTATATTATCTATGAATATTCTACTTATTAGTCTTGAATTATAGGCATGTTATATAATAATATCATTATCCAATAATGTATTATTATAGGGTTAATTGTTTAATGTTTTTAAATCAAATAACATCTAAACGTTTTACTTTATTTATAATAACATCTAATACATATTTAGTCAATATTAGATATTTTAATTGTAAAATACTAATTTTTATAGTGAAATATGCTATATTTAGGTTGCATCTATTGCTCTTATCTAAATGCTACAAAATAGAACATTATAATTTTAAACATGATATTTTACAATATAATATACTTTGTGGCTAATTCTAATCACAAACAAAACGTTTAACCATTAAATATAGTAATAGCGAATTAAAACAATAAAACATATCCTATATTTATATTTTGAATGTATATAAATATAGGATATACTAGTATTCATACATAGGTAATATTGGTTACTGATTAATTGATACTTCCACCCATGATGTTTTCTTCTGTTATTTTTTCAACTGCTTTACTCAAGTCAGTTAAGGGAGCTTTACAGGAGTAATTTTCACATATATATATTGTGTTTTTATTATTTATTTTTATTTTATCTTTGATACCAGGATTTAATTTAGCAATGTCTTCACTACCATCATTAATCAGTACTGTAAAATAACTGTCATATACATCATTTATCTTCTCAATGAAATCTTTAACTTCATTATCTTCATAACTTCCACATATAACTATATCTTTATTGCTTTTTGCTAGTATCATAACCACTTGCAATATAAAAGTATAGTATCTAGGATAACTATTTATTTGAGCAGAAAAAACTTCAATAATCTTATTTGCTTTTTCTTCCAGAGACGAATCTCCAGTTAATCTGCTTAACTTTAATAAACAATAAGCAGCTACAGAATTACCAGAAGGCATGGCACCATCATATATCTCTTTTGGTCTTGATATTAATTTTTCATTTTTAGTACTGTATAAGAAAAATGCGCCTTCTACATTGTCCCAAAAATTATTTATCATATAATCTTTTAATTCAACAGCCCAATTTAAATAAAATATATTAAAAGTGGATTCATACAATTCTACTAACCCCCAAATCATAAAAGCATAATCATCTATGAATCCATCATTTTTTGTTTCTCCCTCTCTATATCTAACATATAGCCCTCCATCTTCTTTTCTTAAATTGTTATAAATGAAATCAACTGTTTTCTTCGCATATTCAATATACTTATTATTTTTCAGATAACGACCTGATTTAGCTAAAGAAGCTATTATAAGACCATTCCATGCGGTTAATATTTTATCATCTCTGTGGGGTCTAATTCTTCTATTTCTGTAATCAAATAATTTTTGTTTGCCTTTTTTAATTAATTCATCGTGTTCAGTTATCATAGATAATTCAGTATCAATCAAATTTAGGATGTTCTTATTTTCAAAGTTACCTTCATCAGTTACATTAAAAATACTACAAAATGTTTCACCATCTTTTATTCCAAGTACATCCAACACTTCTCTTTTGCTGAAAATATAAAACTTTCCTTCTTCCCCTTCAGAATCCGCATCTTCTGCTGAATAAAATCCTCCATCTTTATCCAACATGTCTCTGATCAGATAATTTATTGTTTGATCAGCTATTATTTTAAAATCTTCTCTTTTGGTACACATATATCCTGATGTATATGCCATTATAAGTAAAGCATTATCATAAAGCATTTTTTCAAAATGAGGTACTAACCATTCTCTGTCAGTTGAATACCTGGAAAATCCGCTACCAAGATGATCATATATCCCACCTCTATACATACCTTCTAATGTTTTCACACACATATTCAGCGCATGCTCATCTTTATATAACTTATATTTCTTCAGTAAATAGAATAAATTGTGGGGTGTTGGGAATTTGGGTGGATTATTAAATCCTCCATATCTCAAATCAAAGCCCTCCATTAATTCTTCATAAGCTGAATCTATTGTATCTTGTTTAATTTCAACCTGTTCATCGTTTTTCACTAAATTGATATGACGTAATATTTCATCACTCTTATTTATTAATTCCTGCTTATTGTCACACCATATCCTTGAGATATTATTAAGCAAATCAATAAAACCTACTCTCCCATACATTGAATGCTTAGGAAAATATGTTCCTGCATAAAAGGGTTTTTGTTCAGGTGTAATAAATATACTCAAAGGCCATCCACCGCTTCCAGTCAATTTTTGACAAACATCCATATATACAGAGTCAATATCCGGTCTTTCTTCTCTATCTACTTTAATAGATATAAAATTATCGTTTAAGATTTTAGCAACTTCATTATCTTCAAATGACTCTCTTTCCATTACATGACACCAATGGCAAGTACTATAACCTATACTAAGAAATATGGGTTTATTTTCTTTCTGTGCTTTTTCTATAGCCTCTTCTCCCCATGGATACCAATCTACTGGATTCATCTTATGCTGCAATAGATAGGGAGATTTTTCATTGGCCAATCTATTTTCTTTTAATCGAACAGTTTGTGACATATTATCCCCTTCCTTCATGCTATTTCTGTATAGTTTGCCACTGGAGAAGTTGGACTATTCATTGATTTCTCAACTACCACATAAAAATGGCAGTTACATTAAACCCCAAATGAATAAATATTTTTTTTGTTGACTTTAACATAATGTCATAGTTTATACTATCCTTAAGTGAGGTGATAAAAAGAATATAGAGATTGTATGTAATCAATATACTTATTACATGAAATTCATTAATCTTTAAACTAATTACAGTGACTTTATATTATTATATTGCTATAATAAATAATACGAATTATAGAAGGAGGACATAATGTATAATAAAATGATATTGTTAAGGTTTTTGTTAATTATCGGCATAACTAGTATGCTATGTATTGGTTGTGCAAAAACCACAAGTAATATAAATGAAAAAGAGTATGAGACAGGAGAAAAATCATTGACTAAACCAGTTAAAACACAAGATGTTGAATATAAGTTTCCTTTTGAAGATGCTAAACATGAAGGAACATGGTTACAATGGCCACATGAATATAACTATGGAAAAAGTTATATGAATAAACTTGACCCCATTTGGATAGAAATGACACGAGGATTAATAAAAGGAGAAAATGTTCACATAATAGTGTATAATGAAAAAGAAAAGAAACGTGTAATAAGTCTTTTAAGCAAAGAAAATATAAATATGGACAAAGTTGATTTTTATATCTACCCAACTGATGATGTTTGGATTCGAGATAATGGACCAATTTTCGTATATGATAGCGAAGATAATCTTGTAATAGCAGATTGGGGATTCAATGGTTGGGGGAATAAAGCCTCTTATAAAAAATGTATGGAAATACCTAAGAAAATTAGTAGTGATCTTAATATCCCTCTTATAGATATACATGATGTTGTTCTTGAAGGTGGAGCAGTTGAATTTGATGGAAATGGTACTTGCATGACTACACGAAGTGCAGTAGTAAATGAAAATAGGAATCCGGATTTGACTGAATCAGAAATTGAAGAATATATAAAAAAATATTATGGAGTAAATAACTTTATATGGCTAGATGGGGTTGCAGGTCTAGAAATTACAGATTTCCATATAGATGGATTTGCAAAATTTTACGATAAAACAACTATTATCACGATGAAAGAAGAAGACCTATTTGAATGGGCGTTAAGCGCTAAGGATATAGATACACTGTATGAAGCTAAAAATAGTGATGGAAATCCTTATAAGTATATTTATCTACCACTATCTAAGGATAACGTTGTACTAGAAAACGGAAAAGATCTAGGATACAAAGGGTCATATGTAAATTTTTTAATCGGCAATAAGGTTATTCTGGTTCCTAATTATAATGATGTAAATGATGAAAAAGCAAACGCTATTTTACAACAGCTATATCCTGATAAAGAAGTTATTGGAATTGATGTTAGGGATCTATATCAATACGGTGGAATGATTCACTGTGTAACACAGCAACAGCCTATCAATAAAAAATAGAAGGTGATTACATGTACTCCATAAGCCGATTTTCAAAACTTACAAGATTATCTCCAAGAATGCTTAGGCACTATGATAAAATAGGTTTATTGAAGCCTGAGACAACTGATACAATGAATAATTACAGATATTATTCTGATTTACAAATAGCAACAGCCATGGAAATAATAAAACTCAAAAAGTACGACTTCTCACTTGAAGAAATCAAAAAAATATTGAATAATGATGATATGTTCTTAAAAAAAATGATAAAAGAGAAAATCAATGTAATCAATGAATCCATAACAGTTAAAACAGATATACTTGAAGAAATGGAAATATACCTTCAAGAAGGAATTGAAAGTATGACCAGTGAAACCCCCTATTCCATTCTCTATGGAACAGTACAAGAGCAGTATGTCATCAAAAAGAACTGTTCAATATCAATAGACGAAATTGACACAGTTATTGATGAAATATTTGATTATGCTTTACAAAACAAACTTTTTCCAGTCAATACACCTGCAATAAGTTTTATTGGTGAAGATTTCAATGATGATGCATTGGATGTGGAGATATTTGTTCCCATAAAATCCAATTCTTTTGGAAAGTTTGATGGAATTCATAAAATACAATCTCATAAAATAGTATCAACTATTCACATTGGGAATTACGAAAGTATTGGTCTTGCCTATCTAGCAATAGAAAAATGGCTAGCAAAATCAAATTTTACTCCAACAGGATTCACCTATGAAATTTACTTAAGAAGCACTGAATCTCTAGTATCTGAAACAGATTACGTGACACAAGTGTGTTATGAAGTAAATTAATACGAAAGATCATAATCTTACAAAATACAGGTCCATTCTTTGGCAATGTCATTTAGTTAAGGAATTTAAGGAGAGTTTTATACTTGAAATAGTATAAGGCTCTCTTTTTTTCTGTAAAATTTTATAAAACCCTTGACAAATTACTAAAAAAATGTGGCGAAGCCCCTTAAATATATGATTTTAAGGAGGTTTCGCTATGAATAACTTTGCTACAGACGTTAAAGATACTTTAATTAAGCTGATTCATGATATATCAAATGTTTCTTTTCTATTTTGTAAAAATTCAAATACAGATTTTACAAGAAATAGAAAATTAAATTTTGAGACTATGATTCATATGATGCTTACTATGGAAGGTGGCTCTCTATCCAAAGAAATGCTTGAATACTTTAATTTTTCCACAGATACAGCTACGGTTTCTGCCTTTAATCAACAGCGAAAAAAGATAATGCCTGCTGCTTTTGAATTCCTTTTTCATGAATTTAACGCTCTTTATTTAGGCACTAAGAAATATGAAGGATACAATCTCATTGCATGTGATGGATCAGATATTAACATTTCTAGAAATCCAAGTGATATAGATACCTACTTTCACTCAAAATCATTCGGTAAAGGGTTTAACCAACTCCATTTAAATGCATTCTATAATATCCTTGAAAGGCGATATACAGATGCTTTAATACAACCAGCCAGAAAGGAAAATGAATACCGTGCTATGGCAACTATGATAGATCGCTCAAATATTAATGACAAAACAATTATCATGGCTGATAGAGGTTATGAAAGTTACAATATTTTTGCACATGCTGAGAAAAAAGGTTGGAATTACTTAATCAGAGTTAAAGATAAAAATAGTAGCGGCATTGTTTCAGGTTTTAAGATTCCAGAAGAAGGCGAATTCGATATAACCATCAGTACAATTCTAACAAGAAAACAAACAAGACAGGTGAAAGAGAATAAAAATACTTATAAATTTCTTCCAAATAACTCAACTTTTGACTACTTAGACTTACATACCAAAAAGTTTTATCCTATGACATTGAGAATAGTGAGGGTAAAATTGGCTGAAGACAGTTATGAATGCTTAATTACCAATCTTAGCAAAGAACAGTTTCCACCCAAAAAATTGAAGGAGCTATATCATTTACGTTGGGGGATAGAAACGTCTTTTAGAGAACTAAAATATGCCATTGGACTTACTAACTTTCATGCTAAAAAGGTGGCTTATATCATCCAAGAAATATTTGCACGCATGATAATGTATAACTTTTGTGAGTTGATTACAACAAATGTAATTATAACCCAAAAAGACACAAAACATTTATATCAAGTAAATTACACAATGGCAATTCATATATGCAGATATTTTTTCAAAATCTTAAAGGATAAGAAGCCACCTGATGTTAGCAAACTCATACAAAAATATATTCTACCTATTAGATTGGAACGAAGCGACCCTCGCAAAGTCAAAGTCCAAAGCTCAATAAGTTTTTTGTACAGAGTTGCTTAATATAAAAATAATATACTATTTTTTGGCAGATGACAATCTGTTTTTTTGTCATGCAAAAAAAGCACCTAAAGAACCACTTTGGCTCTTAGATACTTTTTGGGTACTGATTCTTTTTAAATACAATGCCTTAACTAAATGACATTGCATTCTTTGGGCTTGTTTTTTTATTTAACATTTAGGGATATTTATATATTTTCGTATCTTTTCTATTGACATGTTAAGAATTATATATTAATATTGTGTCCAAGGAAACAATATACAGGAGGCATATATGTCGAATTCGAAATTGTTGATTACTAAATTTACAGAGCTTTATGAAAAGCAGGATATGTTAACAAAACTAACTTCGAGAGAATTTCTCCATGGTTATGGGTATTCAGAAATTCATTGTATTGACTGGATAGGCAAATTAGATAATCCAAATGTAACAAAATTATCATCTAGATTATCAATGACCAGAAGTGCTATTAGTAAAATAATTAAAAAACTAGTTGCCAAAGGAGCTATTACAAGCTATAAGTGCAAAGATAATAAAAAAGAAATTTATTACAAATTAACTGACAAAGGTAAGCTTTTATTTGACGAACACCACAAACGTCACCGTGCATGGGAAGAAAGAGATAATAAGTTCTTTGAAAAACTTGATGATAAGGATTTAGAGACTGTAAATAGATTCCTGACTCAATTCAATAAATATCTTGAAGAAAAGATAAGGGAACTTAATTTTAAGGAGTGATAATATGTTAATTGATTTAAGCATTAAGGTAACAAAAGAATTCAATAAGAACGTATCAGATAGTGGAAAAAATATTCCATTCGGTCATCTTGGAACTCATTTTGATGTAATGAACAAAGAATTTCCATTAGAATTTACAAGAAGAGACGGTATAGTATTTGATGTAAGTAAAGTATCAGACAGTGATATTGATGTGTCAGATATTGACATTAATCTTGTCAATGCTCATATGTTTGTAGCTTTTTACACAGGTTTTATTGAGAAAGAACAATATGGTTCCAAGCTCTATTTTACATCACACCCACAGCTGTCTAATCAATTAATTAAACAGTTACTCGAACGTAAGGTTTCAATAATAGGTATTGATTGTGCCGGTGTGAGACGTGGTGCTGAACATACACCAAAAGATCAATACTGTGCTGACAAAGGTGTCTTTATCATTGAGAATCTCTGCAATTTGGGTAATATTTTAGATAATCATGATTCAGTTACTTTCATAGCTAACACCTATCCAATTAATTTTGCAAATATGACAGGATTACCTTGTCGAGTAGTAGCTGAGAAGATAGTGAAAATTGAACATGTTGCAATATGGACCAATAATCTAGAGAAACTCAAAGATTTTTATGTTAATTATTTTAAAGGAAATTGTGGTACAAAATACATCAATCCTAAAAAAGGATTTGAATCTTATTTCATAAAATTTGAAGATGGCTGTAGACTTGAATTAATGCAGATGAGCTCAATAGTCTCAAATACAACCGATATAAACCAACAATATAAAGGAATAAGTCATATTGCTTTTTCAGTAGGTTCTAAAACCAAAGTTGATGAATTAACAAAGAAATTTGCAATAGAAGGGTTTAATGTTTTAAGTCAACCAAGAACTACTGGTGATGGTTATTATGAAAGCTGTATTACTGATCCTGATGGTAATAGAATTGAGATAACAATTTAGAAAGTATATCCTCCCCTATTGTATTTATAATAATATTATAAATTATAATATTAAAGAGCAAATCCTGACTAACCGGATTTGCTCTTAGTCTACTTATGATTCTCTGTTTTCTTTTTACGGAATAATGATAATCCCCCAAAACCACTAATAACAGCGATATAAAAACCAAAGTCATACCACCAACCTGTATTCACCACTTCATAGATTCTCACATTCTCCTTGAATAATCCAACTATTAATGATATAGGTGCAATCCATCCATGCCAAACACCCCAAAAGAAACCAGCTGGGTCAGATACTGTGTATTTTGGATCTCCAGGCATACAACCAGTCATTAAAAATAATAACATAAGTATCATTATGCTTAACAACATTATTCTTTTTTTCATAATTACCATCATCCTTTACCTATTTTTTTTAATGTACCTTTAGTAAGAATCAAAATTCCAGTATATATATGCATACATAGTCATAATAAATATTATATCAAATATAAATATATATTACAAAAATATTTAATCAATTATATAAATGCCTTCATTCCATTAAATAATACTAGCTAGCAACAATAATTCTTCATTGTTTTCATAAATCATATCAAATTGATCAATTGGTAGAGGATTTTTCCCCTTACCCACTTCTATAGTATAACCTGGTTTTCGGAAATCCAGAATATACCAATCCTTATAGCCTGCAAAACTCTGACTTAAATCTTCTGAAGCTAACTCATATCCACTTGCTTTAGCAAATGTTTCTCCAATATACAAGCTTATTTCTGGCTGAAGATCTTTATAATTCCAAAAAATCACTTGACCTTGTGTATGATATGCCAAGACTAATCTAGTATCAATACTTCTAGTTAAATTAGCCATAGCTAAAGATTCAGGTTCTGATTCTGGTTTAGTTCCACCATATAAAAAAGGACCAGGTCCGTCTACACCGAACTCTTTTTCTAATTCTTTATATTCCTTCCATCCAGCATCATAATTTCTGTTGAGATCAACACCATTAATATTAGATTTCCAATCATTGAAATTTTCATTGCCAAAATTCCATTTTATTAGTTGATCCTTATTGGCAGTAATATTATCTACTCCATCAATAACTAATTCTACTCCATCTGGATTAACCATCGGTACAATATCGATTGTAGCATAATTCCAGATTTGTTCTGTATCATAACCTCTTATAGAGCCTTTTCTAGAATAGACTTCCGAAAAAACTTCTATCCATTTCATAAGCAATGGTGTTGTTATCCATTCATTAGCATGATGAGCACCATTATATATGACATGGTTACTACCATTACCGATTCTTATTCTATATAACTGTCTCCCATCCACACTATTACCAATACTGTCAAATCTCAAAAATGGATATCTTTTACTTAAGCCCATTATATTATTTTCCAATACATTATAGGTGTATGGAATATTAGTAGGTACAATCTGAAAATTCAGCGGTACAATAATACTAGTTCCGATAGTCAAATCAAAAGGATTCACATTTGGATTGGCTGTAATTATTCTCCACACCACTGTATTATATTTTCTTGCGATATCATATAATGTATCTCCATTTTCTATAGTATGAAGTACATATCCCGTCATATAATCATCTATTTTATCTATAGTCGATTGGTCTAATTCACCTGTAATTTTTAAATTGTTATTTTTTTGAAAATTTTTTATAGCATCTATTGTATAATTTTCAATAAAACCATCAATACTATAATTATAATAACCTAATTTATTTAATAAGCTTTGAATTTCTTTTATTTTTGACTTAGAAATATTGTCCAATTTTTATCACCTAAAAAATATTATTTTTATTTATCTTATTATTGCTTTAAGATAAATGTACCTTGTACCAAAATTTTACTAGTTATTTTTTAAAAAATTACAGAAACTAATAGTAAGATTAAACCTTAGAAAAAAGATATAACAACATATACTTTTTTAGGTTAATCATAAATACACATGTTAAGGAGGATGTTTATGAATACTAGAGGTATTGATATAGTTGCTCTCATTTTAGTAATAATCGGCGCTATCAACTGGGGTCTTATCGGCTTCTTTGAGTTTGATTTAGTTGCTGCAATATTCGGAGGAATGTATACAATAGCAAGTAGGATAGTTTATGCTTTAGTTGGTATTGCTGGTATATATTTGTTAACTTTCTTTGGAAGAATTAGAGGAGAGATGTAATAGTATTATAGAGATTATTTTACAATAATCTCTATTTTTTGTATATATCACTCTATAATCAACTGTTTTTAATCTTATATTATTGGATTTTTATTGAATACCACATATAGTATTTAGTGATATTATATTACTATAGATATTGTATTATTACTATTATTTTTTTTATAAATTATTAGGATTATCTTTATTTGTTTTAAATAATGAATTAATGCCAGTTATTTTTATATACTTAGATATTTTTCGAATTTATATAAATATTATTAAGTAATTTTCTAATAATATTTTCTTAATATAAATTGAGAATCTTATTGTAAATAATTCAAGAAAGTTATATAATAAAAGAGTAAAGTTATAATTTTTAAAGAATTTACTAGTATAGTTCTTTAAAATTTATCTTCTGATTGATATGATAACTATTTTCAATTTAATAATACTATATTAGTACATAATACAATATATAGATTAATCATAAGGTTAGTCAATGTATTTTGTAGATACTATCAATTAGGAGCAATAATTAAATAGGAGGAGATTGCTATGATAAGATTAGTTGCAGGTGATACTGGGGAAGGTAAGACAAAAGATTTAATTAAGATGGCAAATGATGCAATAAAAACCGCTAAAGGTCACATAGTTTATCTAGATGGCGACAGTAGTCATATTTACGATTTACACCATAATATACGATATATTAACGTTTCCGAGTTTCCTATTAATGATTATAAAGAATTTTTTGGGTTTATGTGTGGTATACTTTCTGAAGATAGTGATATTGAACAAATCTATGTAGATGGTCTTTTAAGAATGGCTCATTTACCTATAGAGAATAGTAATACAAAAGAATTGATTAGTAAATTAAAAAGCGTATCTGATAATTACAAAGTACGATTTATTATTAGTGTTAACTGTGATACAACTGGACTGCCAGTTGCTTTAAAAGAATATTTAGTTGCTTAAAGTAGAATATTAGCCACCTTTTCAGGTGGCTTTATTAGTTGTTATTTATTAAATTATTAATAATTCTACATTAATAGAAGGAGTATCATACTCCTTCTATTTTATGACCTTATTACACTTCGCCATTCTAAATCTCCACGTTCTAATGCCTTAATCAATAACTCAGCAGTAGCTAAATTAGTGGCAATTGGTATATTATGAATATCACATAATCTAATAACTGACGCAGGGTCAGGTTCATGCTGTTTTGGTGATAATGGATCTCTTAAAAATATAACCATATCAATTTGATTGTGTGCTATTTGGGCACCTAACTGCTGTTGCCCACCTAAGTGTCCTGCTAAATATTTATGGATGGATAGATTTGTTACTTCTTCTATTAATCTGCCTGTTGTTCCTGTAGCGTATAATTCATGCCTATTTAAAATATTACGATAAGCAATACAAAAATTTTGTATCAATTTCTTTTTATTATCATGTGCAATTAAACCAACATTCATAAGCTTACCCCCTTTTAGTAGTAAGTTGTCTTTCTATGCAAACTTATATTAAGTATCACACCAATTCCTATCATATTTGACATTAATGAGCTTAAACCGTAACTAATAAACGGTAGTGGTATACCTGTATTAGGTATCAATCCTGTAGTTACTCCAACATTTACAAATGTTTGAAATGATATTATAGCTACAAAACCACTAATAATAAGCATACCAAATAGATCAATAGAATCTTTAGCAATCCATAAACATTTTATAATTAAAAATAGAAGTAATAATAAAACTATACTGCAACCAATAAATCCAGCCTCTTCACCTATTACTGAAAAAATAAAATCTGTTTGTGGTTCAGGCAAATAGTTATATTTATTAATAGTTCCTTTATACCATCCTTTTCCATTAAGTTGTCCAGATCCAATTGCTTGAATAGAGTTATCAGTTTGCATTGTATCATATTTCTCAGGATACAAAAAACTCATTACACGTTCAACTTGATGGTCACTAAAAACAGTGTCAGGCTGCTGCATATACCACACTGTACCAAAAAACAACGGAACAGCTATGGCTAAAGCAATTAATACATATTTATAACTAATACCTGCTACAAATAGCAAAACAACCAGTATAACTAATAAAACTAAAGATGTTGATAAATCAGGTTGTTTATAAATCAATAATGTAGGTATTATAACTAGTATTCCAAGTTTTATCAAAAATAATAAATTATTAATTTTTTCTTTATTTTTATCAATATACTTGGCTAGGAATATAACCATCATAATTTTTGATAGTTCCGACGGCTGTAATTGTATCCCTGCAATATTAATCCATCTTACAGCACCTTTTACTTTTACTCCAAGAAAAAGAACTGCTATTAATAGTATAATATTAAATGCATAAATAAGCCAGTAAAATTTTCCTATAAAATGATAATCAATCAAAGAAATAATAATCATTAATGCAAAAGTAACAATAAAACCAAACAGTTGTTTATTTCTAACGTATGTAGATCCATCACTATTTATCTGAGTAGCACTACCAATTGCTTTTATGCCAAAAGAAACAAGAGCAATGACAATTAATATTAGGAAAATATCATATTTTTTAAAATTATAATTTCGAAACATTTTTGCACTTCTTTCTATATATATTGGACTAAACTTTATATACTAAGCTTTCTTCTTCATTTTTTTTATTGGTATATTAGCATATAATGCTGGTACTATAGCATCACTAATTTCTGATTTAGTATTACCCATTTTTATGTCTAAGCCCTCTTCATCTATTTCCATATACTTGCTTATGACATTAATGATATCAGTCTTTACCATTTCTAGTAATTCTGGAGAACAATTAGCTCTATCATGTATAAGGACAAGCTTTAATCTGTCTTTAGCTACTCTTTTGGATGTTCTTTTACTTAATAATGGCACATGTACCCCTCCTTAATTACCAAATTTTATCATGTTTCTAAGCTTACTAAATAATCCACCTTCATTATCAAAATTAAGTAATGGAATATCTTCGCCTAAAACTCTTTTTGTTATATTGGCATATGCTTTTCCAGAAATCATATTTCTATTACCAACAATAGGATCACCATTATTAGTTGAAATAACTATATTTTCATCATCTGGAATAGCTCCTAGTAAATCAATTGCCAATATTTCAACAACATCATCAACTGACATCATATCACCTTTTTTAACCATGTCAGTTCTGATTCTATTAATTATTAACTGTGGACTTCTAAGTTCATTAGCTTCTAGTAATCCAATTATTCTATCAGCATCACGAATAGCAGATATCTCAGGCGTTGTAACAACTAGTGCTCTATCAGCACCAGCAATAGCGTTTTTGAATCCTTGTTCTATACCTGCAGGACAGTCTATGACAATATAGTCGAATTCTTCTTTCAAAGTCTCGCATAATTTAAGCATCTGTTCTGGAGTAACAGCATTTTTATCTCTTGTTTGGGCAGCTGGCAGCAAATATAAAGTGGAATATCTTTTATCTTTTATCAATGCTTGTCTAAGTCTACAGTTACCCTCTATTACATCTATTAGATTATACACTATTCTATTCTCTAATCCCATTACAACATCTAAATTTCTTAGTCCTATATCTGCATCAATCAAACATACTTTTTTATTCTCCATAGCAAGTCCAGCACCTAGATTAGCTGTAGTAGTAGTTTTTCCAACTCCACCTTTACCAGATGTTACAACAATTACTTCACTCATTAGAAAATCTCCCCTTTTTATTATTTTTTGCCACTTCATTATTGTAGTATTCAAGTTCTTTATAAATATTATTATTTAATGCCTCAATACATATCCTACCATCTGCTACATATGCTATTTCAGCAGATGAAGTATCCATGGTTATTTCTTTATTATCTGGAGATCTTCCCATTATATCACCTATTTTTAATTGCATAGGCTTCATTGACAATGCAACCACAAAAGGATGTTTACCATCCAGTTCCTTTACATAAACTGTACCCTTTAAAGTACCCAAAACAATTACGTTACCTCTTGCAGTCACTTTTGCACCTGGATTCACATCTCCCATAATTATGACACTATGTTCCACATTCAATTGCTGCCCTGAACGTAAAGTGCCTTTATGAAATGCTGCCATAGGATCTCCCATCGTGTTACCCATGGGATTACCCATCCCTAATATATCATTTTTATCTACTTCATCCTTCTTGGCTGCTACATTTTTACTAGATGTATCAGTTTCATCCATAATACACGTAACTTCCATATCAGAAAAAGTAGTAATAATATCAACTAATTCCTTTTGTTCCTTATCAGAAAGGTATCTTCCAGTAAAAGTAATGGCTACTTTGGCATTTTTAAAGAATTTCTTAGCATCAATTATCTTTTTTTCTAATGTCTGCTTCAAAATCTTAAATGTCACATTCTCATCTAATATAATAGTAAGCCCATATTTATTACCTTTAATCAGTATACAATCGCTCATTATGAGCATCCTCCTAACCAATAAAAGTTATTCAAAATCTTTTGACTTACCCTAATATGTTACATTAATATTCCAATTTATTACTCATTGTAGTTGTTTCACTTGTTCCATATAAATCATAATAGCTACTGATTATCTCCTTAACAACCTTACCAGAATTTTGTGCAGTATATCCATAAGGTATAACTACAACTACTGCAATTTCTGGATTATCATACGGTGCAAAAGCCGTAAAAGTGGCATGGTCAGGTCTACTCTTGCTTTCTTGTGAAGTACCGGTTTTTCCTGCAACTTTTATAGGTATGTCTTTGAAAATACTATAAGCTGTACCTCTTACTCCATTTTGCTTAGTAGTTACCTTTAACATACCTGAATGAACTGTTTTAGTATTTTCAGGATCAAAATTACTCTGAGTAGCTATGTTAGGGGTTCTGTCTTCATATACTTCACCACTATGATTAGATATTTTATCTACAATATTTAATTCAAAATTAGTTCCTCCATTAGCTAAAGTACTAATATATCTAGCTAATTGTACAGGAGTATAGCTATTATTATCTTGTCCAATAGCTGCACGCACTGGATCTTTAGTAGGATTCTTAGGGGAATATTCGGATAACTCTATTCCTGATTTAGTATCTAATCCAAATTTTTCTACATATTTCATTAACTTATTGATTCCTTCAATTGGAATATAATTACCTTCATCATCTTTACCTAATCTTAATCCCACTTCATAAAAGAAATAGTTACATGAATCCCTAAGAGCTTCATCTACTGTCTCATTTCCATGAGTTGAACCATATGCTGTATATATCCAACAATTTGCTGAGGGATATATTTTATTAAATACACCTAAATCTCTAATGACGGTATTCTTATTTATAACACCCTCTTCAAGACCAGCCATTGCAGAAACCATTTTAAATGTAGAACCAGGAGCTCTACGTTCTTTTGTTGCTCTATGGACAAGTGGTTTAGTTGGGTCATTTATCAGTTTATAATAATAACTACTATCAAAATTATTTACAAACTTGTTGTTATCATAACTAGGATAACTTACAAGAGATAAAACTTCTCCTGTTTTAACATCTACTACTACTGCTGAACCAGTACTAGGGTCTAAAGCCAACTGACTAGGTTTAATGTCTAAATTAGTAATTTTACTTTTTATAAAATTAAGAGCTGAGATTTTTCCTCTTTTCAAATCAGACATTTCTTTCTCATTAGAAGTAACAATCCCTTGTTCAATGAGCATAAAACATAAGTCTCTATAATAGAATTTTTCATTTTCTGCCATAGTAGTATAAACCAAACGTTTAAAATCGTTAGTTTCTAATATTTTTGTATTTATATAATCTATTATATAATTATATATTTCTATATCAGAAGGGTTTTCTCCTTCTTTTTTATCAATAATTACACTTTTTTCTTTAATACTAGTGGTTAATAATTCATTTATACTTATTTCATTATTCTTATATTTTTGGTAGACTTCTATCTCAACTTCTGTTTCTTCCTCTTTTTTTCCATCGTCAGTATCTTTATTTTCAACTTTCTTTCGTGTTAATAATATACCATCAGAGACTAAATTGTCAATTATATAGTCTAAATACCTATCTTCTTCTGATAAATATTGATTAACATTGTTTGCTAAATCATAATTAATATCGTCCACTATATTATTATAATGCTTATTAAAAGTACTATATACATTGTTTTGATATTGTTCCTCACTGGAACTTTCTAATTGCTCTAACGATATGATACCATTATTGAATAATGAAGCAAATACATCTTTCAATAAAATAAAGATTCCTTTTTTAGCCGGTTGCTTAGTATACATCTTTTCTACTACAACATTTGCTATTTGCTTTTCTAGAGCATCATAGGTTTTCATTTGAAGTTCTTTATCAATAGTTAAAAATATATCTTTACCTGGTACAGGTTCTTCTGTATTAATAATATTTCTTGTACGTCCAGAAATATCAACATCAATGGTTTGTTTGCCATCAGTCCCTTTTAAGTATATCTCCATTTCTTTTTCTATACCTGCTTGACCAACAATATCTCTAGCATTATATCCATGAACCTTTAATTTTTCTAATTGTCCTGGGCTAATTGTTTTAGTATATCCTATAATATGAGAAAAATATGTTGAATCAATATATTGTCTACGTGGTTCAACAATAATCTTAGCTCCCGGAAATTTGTCCTGATTTTCATTTATCATCGCCAATGTTTTTTCTGAGATATTTACAGCAACTTTTAGAGGTTTGTACTTGGAACCTCTAGTTAGATATAATGCATATCTGATTGCACATATTTTAATGACTTCTTCATCTGAATATTTCTCAACAGGCATATCAAAAAAATCTTCTGACCTAATATATTTTATCATATCCTCAGCGGTTAAACTTTCTTGTACTTTAGATAATCTTTTATCACCAAATATCTCTTTTTTGAATCTTACTATAGATGAATTGGAACCTACAAATTCAAATTCACCCTCTTCATTAAGTTCTATTGGGAATGAAACAATAATACTATCACCATTCTCTTCTATCACATTAATCAAATCACGTATCATCACGCCTCTATCATCAACAATAATACTATCATCCAATGTAACAGAATAAGCTAACTCATTTACAGCAAGAGGTATTCCATTTCTATCATATATATTACCTCTAGTACCCTCTAATACAATATTACGTTTTATCCCTATACTAAATTCATTTGCCAACTCTTGTCCTTTAACAATCTGTAACTCAAATATTCTATTAATCAGTATCCAAAATATTAGTAAAATGCCTACTAATAGAATAAATAATCTATGTTTCACTATTTTCCATACATTCAACAGTAATTCATGAATCAATTGCTATTTGCCTCCTTTTTCTCTCGTGACTCCAATTTATTATTTATCAAATGGAAAAGTTTATAAACAATTACTGCTACAAGTGTTGTATAGACTAATTCTGGCATAATAATATTACCTAAATAATATACGAAATTGAGCTTTCCTCTAAACAAAAATGAAAATATGTATACATAAAGACCATATATAAAATCACAACCAGAAATAACTAATGTGGGTATTAAAATACTTTCTTTGTAAAAACTTCTATATAGATAACCACTAAAAAATCCAATGTACATGTAGATAAGAGCATAGAATCCTAATACTTTACCAAAGAATATATCTTGGAGAAGTCCACATAAAAAGCCAATGATTCCTCCTTCATATTTTCCTCTAAGAAGGGCAAAAGATACAGTAGTTATGACAAGTAAATTAGGTGAAACATTATTGATACTAATATCATTAATAATTGTTGACTGTAACACAATATTAATTATCAATACAATTATCATGATAATCACTCTACGCATACCATTACCTCCCTTCACATTTATCATTTTTTACTTTTCTTTCCATACTTGATTAATAACTAAAACTTCTTCTAAATGTTTAAAATCAACTACAGGCTCAATGACAGCAGATTTATTCAACTTATTAGGATTTTCTTGTATATCTTTTATGATACCTATCAAAATACCTGGTGGGTAGATTTCTGATAAATGTGATGTCACTATTTCATCACCCTTTATTATACTTGCTGATCCTTCAATAAAATCTACTTTACAACTTCCAGAATATTGTTTTTCCCCTTGAACTACACAGGTATCAGAGGTTCTTAATATCTTAGCACTTACCTTACTTGAATCATCAATAATAGATTTAACTTTGGCATAATTCTTACCTACTTCAAAAATGTGTCCAACTAGACCATTTCCTGCAATAACAACCATATTAACTTTTAAACCATCATCAGTTCCTTTATCAATTTCAAAGACATCATACCAATTACCTTCTTTTCCAATTACTGAAGCACCTATTTTAGGGTAACTTGGATACTTTTTATCCAATGCGTATAAATCTCTTAGTCTATCAAGTTCAATCTTATCTTGTTGAAGTATTTTATTTTCATAGCGTAACTTATCTACTTCATCTTGCAATTCTTTATTCATACTCTCAAGAGAGTTAATATTTTTTACAAAATTGACCTTATCAATAACCCAATCACCAAATACATTAACACCTTTTTGTATAGGTACTACAACACTTGCTATACTATTTTCTACAGGACTTACTTTTGAGCGGGATTCCCATGTAAAAATAATAAGAACCAAACATATCAGTGTCATCAATAACAGAATATACTTTACTGGAAACTTTTTCTTCTTGAGCATTTTTTACAATCCCTCCCTCTGTATCACTAAATAGACATATCATATTCATCATAACCCTATCTTAACTTATTTTCACGTTTTGATGATATTAATATCTCTTCGTATTGTTTCATATCTCTAAGAATTGTATCTATTCCATTTACAACACATTCTTTTGGATTTTCTACTAAATTAATTGACAGAGAAGTTTCATTTTTTATTAACACATCTAAATTTCCCAGAAGTGAACTTCCCCCAGTTAGATATACACCTGTTTCCAATATATCAGAAGATAACTCTGGTGGAGTCTTTTCTAAAATGTATTTAATAGCATCTATTATAACATTAATATCCTCTTTCAAAGCAATATCAATATCTTCATTTGTAACAGTTACTCTCTTAGGTAGTCCAGTAACTACATCTCTTCCAACTACTTCAGTAGATATAATTTCTTCTTCTTCATCTATAAAAACATATCCAATTTCTTTTTTGATTTTTTCAGCTGATTTTTTACCAATATAAATACTATATTTTCTCTTGACATAGTTTTTTATATCATCATCAAATTTGTTACCACCTACTTTTAATAATTTACTTATAACAATACCTCCAAGGGAAACAACCGAAACTTCAGTAGTACCTCCACCAATATCAACTATCATATTACCATAAGGTTTTAGAACTTCGATTCCTGCACCTACAGCAGCTGCTACTGGTTTCTCTATAAGATAAACCCTTTTGAATCTAAATCCTGAATGGACAAATAAATCGTATAAAGCTTTTCTTTCAACTTCTGATACATCATTAGGGACACTGACTATTGCAACATTATTAGAGAATTTTTTTCCCATTTTAAGATTTCTCAATTGCATTTTAAGCAGCTTACCCATGTTATCAAAGTCAGCAACTACCCCATATTGAACAGGGCTATTCATAATAATATGAGCTGGTGTCTTTTCCAACATTTCATAAGCTTCTTCTCCTACAGCAACAATGTCTTTTTTACTCTTATCTATAGCAATAATCTCAGGTTCATCTAATACAATGCCCTTATCTCTTTGACTGATATGCATAACTGATGTACCCAAATCAAATCCTAATTCTCTACTAAACATAAAAATCTCCTTTCAAATCCTTGCATCATCTACAGTTACGTTCTTATTATTCTAGTTATATGCATAGTTTAAAAAGCCCAAAATGCCATTTACTATGTATACTCTTTTATATTATCTCCAAATATGGTAAATTATTTTCTTAAATTTTGGTTTACACAGTTAAAGAATAGGACTATTTGTTTTAATTTTGAAATATGCCTTGCTCTTTTAAGCTGATATAATTACCATCTCCAATTATAATGTGGTCTAATAATTTTATTCCAATAATGTCTCCTGCATTAATTATTCTTTTTGTAATCAAAATATCCTCTCTACTAGGAGTCGGATCACCACTAGGGTGATTATGCAACAAGATCACATGTACTGCATTATGTTTTAGCGCTTCAATAAACACCTCTCTAGGATTAATTAATGAAGCATTAACTGTTCCTACTGTAAGAAATTTATCGGATATAATTTGATTTTTAGTATCTAGAAATACAATTTTCAAATGCTCTTGCTTTAGATATCTAAGCTCTTCCATAAAAATGGACGCAATCGTTCCTGGAGAAGAAATCTTGAATTTCGTAACTGCATTATTTTTAGAAATACGCTTTGACAATTCTGCAATAGCTTTGATTTGTATTGATTTAACTCTTCCAATACCAGATACTTTCTGTAAATCTTCTAAAGACAATTCGTATATTCCCCTTATACCTTGTTTTTTGATTCCCAGTATTCTTTGAGCTAATTCAATGGAACGTTCCTTTTTAGAACCACTTTTTATAACAATAGCTAGTAATTCTGCATCAGATAGTGAACCTGGACCACAAGTCTCTAGCTTTTCGTAAGGTCTCTCTGATAAAGGCAGATCTTTAACCCTCATCCTACTGTCGATTTCCATTATTAATACCCCCTAAATATAATAAAAAAATATGGTATTGAGTTAAGACTGTATTAAACTTAAACTATTAGTTTATACCTATTTCTTAACTAAGGAAAATCTATATTGAATAAACAATTTAAATATATATTCATTTAATTTAGATTTTCCTTAATTAATAA
This sequence comes from Vallitalea guaymasensis, assembly GCF_018141425.1. Classification (NCBI taxonomy): domain Bacteria; kingdom Bacillati; phylum Bacillota; class Clostridia; order Lachnospirales; family Vallitaleaceae; genus Vallitalea; species Vallitalea guaymasensis. The sequence goes on along the minus strand of NZ_CP058561.1, from coordinate 5,227,740 downwards.
TAACTTATTGTGTTGAATGTAATATTACACAATATATAAATAGAGTTAAGGTTAATAACTAACTCTCAACTCTAATAGATAAATTTAATTAAGATATATAGTATATAAATATAATTATCTACTTATTTTTTATCTTACTTAACAATCTGAAAATAATTAACCCCTAGTTTACTTAATCCTTTATATAATTTATTTAACGGCAATCCCATTACATTATAATAGTCACCATTTATCTTTTCAATTAAAATTGATCCTACCCCTTGAATACCGTATGCACCAGCTTTATCTAGCGGTTCGCCTGTGCTTATATAACAAGTTATCTCTTCCTCATTCAATTCTTTCATATATACTTCTGTAACTTCATGAGATATATAATTTTCATCAGAGTTCTTGTCCAATATAGCGATACCTGAATAAACTAAATGTTTCTTTCCAGATAATTTTTCCAAGTACTCCCTGGCTTGTCCAGTATCTCTTGGTTTTCCTAGTATCTTGTCTTCATAAACTACTACTGTATCACAACCTATTACCAAAGAATCATTATCAGCTATTTTAGAAACGCTATTAGCCTTTTCATATGCAAGCTTTTCAACAAATTTCCATGGTATATCTTGCTCAAAGCTATCTTCATCCACCTGACTTACTTTTATATCAAAATCTAAATTAAGTCTTTCAAGCAATTCTTTTCTTCTGGGGGATTTGGAAGCTAAAATAATATTTTTCAAAACCTTCACTTCCTATTTTATAATTTTCTATAAACAAGTATACCAGCAATTATACCCAAAATACTTGTAATAGTAATCTTGAAATTCAACTGTAAAACAAGTACTAAAACTTCTAGATTCAATTTTACTGGATTTTCCATCCCGAATTCTAGTCCATAATTAAGCCATCTAAGCCATTCGACATTCTTTGCAAGAGAACCCAAAAATCCTCCTAAAACGATACCAGCTAGTATGAGTAGAAATAGCGCCCATCCATTTTTATTAGTTCTTCTGTAACTCATTACATTCACCCCTTCAAATCTTGTTCAACACTAACTATATCCTTTATTAAGGAGTCCCTTAATGAGATAATTTTATCATATATAGAAAACTTTGTATAGACAAAAAACATTTTTTTTAGAACAATTTCCTAAAGTAGTAAAACCCAGGCTATATATATATTTATTTCCAATATTGTATTTTTTATTGATATAGGAAATAAATGTTGAAAATAGATTAATTTATTGTCTAATAGTAGTAAATTATTTTTGGGCAATAGAAAAGCAGGTATTTAAACCTGCTCTTTTACTGTAATTGCGTGTGTTGGACACTTTTCTACACATTTCATACAACCGGTACATTTATCATAATCAATTTTTGCTAAATTATTTTCAACACTTATTGCATCAAACTCACAAACCTTAGTACATAAGCGACAGCCGATACAACCAACGTCACAACTTAATTTAACATCTTTTCCTTTGTTATTGGAGTTACATTCAACTCTAATATTATTGTCATATGGTACAAGTTCTATCAAGCTCTTAGGACATGCTTCAATACACATACCACATGAAGTACATTTCTCTTCATCAACTTGAGCGATCCCATCTACAATATGAATTGCATCAAACATACATGCATTAACACAACTTCCAAGTCCTAAACAACCATATTCACATGCTTTTGAACCATTTCCTTGTAGAAAGTTAGCATTTTTACAATCCATAACTCCTACATACTCATATTTTTCTCTAGCTTTATCACATGTTCCTTGACATTTTACAAAAGCGACTTTTTTAGCATCATCAGTACTCTCTATACCAAGTAGAGTAGATATTTTTGCCGCAACATCTGAACCGCCTACAGGACATCCATTTGGTTTAGCATTACCTTCAACTACAGCTTTTGCAAATGCATCACAACCTGCATATCCACATCCACCACAGTTAGCACCTGGAAGTATATCTCTTACTTTAGGTACTTTGGGGTCAACCTCAACAGCAAATTTTTTCGCTGCAACTCCCAGACCTAAACCGAAGACAATACCTAGTCCCCCTATACTTAAGGCAGGATATAATATACTAGTCCATTCCATATCCGTATCCTCCATTTCTAATAATTAAAACCATATATACACATGAAACCAATTCTACTGAAAATGTTGTTAAGTTCTAAATTGAACCTTAAGCTTCTCTAATTAAATCACTGTTCATATACTATTACTATTATTTAATAAGACCTGAGAAGCCTAAGAATGCAATTGCCATTAATCCAGCTGTAATAAGTACTATCGGATAGCCTTTAAATGATTTAGGTATATCATTGAATTCAATTCTCTCTCTAATACCTGCTAGAATAACAATAGCAAGAGTAAAACCTACAGCTGTTCCAAATCCATTAATGATACTTTTGATTAATGAATATTCAGCTTGCATATTTATAACAGCAACACCAAGCACAGCACAGTTAGTAGTGATAAGTGGTAAATAAACACCTAATGCTTGGTAGAGTGATGGGCTACTTTTTTGAATAATCATCTCAACAAGTTGTACTAATGAAGCTATTACAAGTATGAATGCAATAGTATATAAGTATTCTATATGGAAAGTCACCAAAATGAATTTATATACTAAATATGATATTATAGACGCTAAAGTCATAACAAATGTAACTGCGAGTCCCATTCCAAATGAAGTCTCTACTTTCTTGGATACTCCTAGAAAAGGACATATTCCTAAAAACCTTGTAAGTACAACATTATTAACCAATATTGCACCAATAAAAAGTAATAATAATTCCATTTAATCCCCTCCTCTACGCTTTCTTAGAATCTTTGTCTTTTATTTTGTTGAATATAGCAAATAATAATCCAAGTACTATAAAAGCGCCAGGAGCTAAAATCATAATTGTAATTGGTTCATAACCTGCTGGCATTACATAAGTCTCAAGAGCAGTACCACTAAGTACAGTTCCAGCACCAAATAGTTCTCTAACGAATCCGATGATTGTTAAGGCAAATGTAAAACCAAGTCCCATTGAAACACCATCAACAATTGCTGGTAAAGCACCATTTTTTGCTGCAAATGCTTCTGCTCTTGCAAGAACGATACAGTTAACAACAATAAGTGGTATAAATAATCCAAGTGCATTATATAATGCAGGTACAAAACCTTGTAAGAACAAATCTACCATTGTAACAAATGATGCTATAATAACAATGAATGCTGGAATCCTAACTTTTGAAGGTATGATATTTCTAAGTAGAGATATTACTAGATTAGAAAACAACAATACCACTGTAGTAGCAAGTCCCATACCAATTCCGTTAAAAGCTGAAGTCGTTACCGCGAGTGTTGGACACATTCCTAATACTTGAACAAAAGTTGGATTTTCATCGATTAATCCATTTTTGAATACTTTACCTAGTTTCATCTTACTGTGCCCCCTTACTAAAATTACTATTAAAATAATCACTAGCTGCATTAACAGCATTAGTTACTGCTCTAGAAGATATTGTTGCACCACTTAGTGCATCTATCTCAGTATCAGTATCCGCTCCATCTTTAACTACAGTCAACTGTTTTGTAGGCTTTGCCACGAACTGATCCTTAAACTTGTCATTATCAGCATTAGCACCAAGACCAGGTGTTTCACTGTGTTTTATGATGTCGATGCCTGAAATGGTACTATCTGCATTAATACCTACGATTAATTCTATATCTCCACCGTAGCCTTCTTTAGTAACTAATTTAAAAGCATAACCAACAACTTCATCATTTCTACTAGCCTCATAGATCTCAGTAATAACTGGCTGCTTTGATAGATCTTCTTCAATCTGTTCAAAATCTGCATCTTTTATTACACTGTTAAGAGCAGCATCTCTAATTTTTATCTGCTGCATCGCTATAGGTTCTTTAGTCACAGTATATGTTAGACCAAGCAGTAAACCAGCACATACTGTAATAGCAAATAGAATCAAGGCATCTTTAACAATATTATTTTTCATTTTTAGCCACCTCCCCAAAAGCTTTAGGGATTGTAAATTTATCAATCAATGGTACAAAAAGGTTCATTATTATTATTGCAAATGATACACCTTCTGGATAACTACCATATATTCTTATAACCGCAGTTAATATACCACATCCAAGACCCATAATGATTTGTCCTGTTTTTGTCATTGGTGATGATGAATAGTCAGTTGCCATATAGATAGCACCTATCATAAGACCACCACTAAAAACTTGATAAGCAGCATAGTTCATATCAAATCCTCTACCACCAATAATTAAAGAAAGTACGAAGACTGAGCCAATATATAATACTGGTATTCTCCAATTTATTATCTTCCTAGCTAATAGATAGATACCACCCAATAATAAAGCTATTGCTGAAGTCTCTCCAATACAACCTCCTATAAAACCGAAAAATGTATCTGCAATGCTTGGAAGACTTCCTGCACCTTCTTTTATTATTCCTAAAGGTGTAGCTGTTGTTACTCCATCAAGTTCCCATCTAGTCATTAATCCTGCAAAGGATATAAGTAAAAATGCTCTTGCTCCTAGAGCGGGATTCATAAAATTCTGTCCTAGTCCACCGAATAATTGTTTAACGATTATTATAGCCACGACACTTCCTAAAACCGGTAGCCAATAAGGAACTGTATGTGGTAGATTAAGCGCTAGTAATATACCTGTTACAACTGCACTATAATCAGATATACTAAGCTTTCTCTTAGTTATATATTGAAATAGCGCTTCTGATGCAACACATGATATAACGCAAATTAAAACTATAATCAATGCTCTCACACCAAAATTATATATTCCAAATAAAGTTGCTGGCATTAAAGCAATAATTACATCCCTCATAATCTTATCAGTAGTCTTATCTGATCGAATATGAGGTGAAGACGATACTATATATTGATCTGTCACAACTAAACCCTCCTACTTAAAACATTAGAAATAATTTATTGATTCTATATATTTTTATTTCTTTTTCTTAGCCATTATAGTCCTTTTTGTTGTTCTTATAGAATGAGTTAAATGTCTATTGGATGGACATATATATGAACAAGCTCCACATTCTATACAATTCATACCTTTATATTTTACAAACAAGTCATCTTCATTGTTTATAGCAAATTTGTTAAGTTCTAAAGGTAATAGATTCATTGGACATATACTTACACACTTACCACATCTAATACAGTTGCTTTCTTCATTCACTACTGCTTCTTTTTTAGTCAGACATAGTATAGATGAAGAACCTTTTATTACAGGTACATCTAGTGAGAACAGTGCCAGTCCCATCATAGGTCCCCCTGAGATAACTTTGGCAGGTTCTTCCGTGAAACCACCAGCAGCCTCAATTAATTCTCTATAGCTAGTACCAATTCTAACCTTAAAATTCTGCGGTTCTTTTATAGCTCCCCCACTCACAGTAACAATTCTTCTCATTAAAGGTCTTCCTCTGAGAACTGCTCTATGAATAGCTACGACTGTATCTATGTTTTGAACAATACAACCAACATCAGCTGGTAATCCTCCAGCTGGAACTTCTCTCTTAGTTATAGAATAGATGAGTTGTTTTTCAGCCCCTTGAGGATATTTTGTTTTCAAAGTTGCAACGCTGATATTACTAATACCTTTAACAGCTTCTTTCATAGCTTTTATGGCATCTGGCTTATTGTCTTCTATTCCAATAACACCTTTGGCATTTGGAAAAAGATGTAGTATTATCTCAAGCCCTTTTACAACTCTTTGTGTTTCTTCAATCATAATCCTATGATCAGATGTCAAATAAGGCTCACACTCAGCACCATTAACAATTATATGATCAATCTTTTTCTCTGGAGGAGGTGATAATTTTATGAATGTTGGAAATGTTGCTCCACCCATACCTACTATACCAGCCTCTTTTATAATATTAATTATTTCTTCCCTTGAAAGGTTCTTATAGTCCTTTCTTTCTTTCATTGTTTCAATTTCCGTATATTCACCATCATTTTCAATAACAATTGCTTGTACTTTTGAACCATTAGGATGAAGTACATCTTTAATAGCTTTGACTGTACCTGAAACTGTTGCATGGATTGGTGAAGAAACGAATCCTTGAGGTTCTCCTATTTTCTGCCCCATTAACACTTTATCGCCTTTTTTAACTAAAGGTTTGCAAGGTGCTCCTATATGTTGTAACATTGGGAAAACCAAATCACCTTTTGGCATATAAATCTTAATAGGTTTCTTTTCTGTGGAATCTTTAGAATGACTAGGATGAATGCCTCTTTTAAAAGTCAATGCTCCCATTAGTATCCCCCTGTCTTTGTTTGTTTTTAATGAATAAATTATTTTTTTACACTTTAGATATATTACTAATAAATATAATTATTAGTATTTAATGTTGTAATAGTATCCATTTCCATATTAATAATAATACAATTACCGCAGTAATACAAGAATTGATAAAAAAAGTACAAAGTAGCAATTCTGTATAATACTATTAATATGGCACTATTGTTTATTGTATACAATATGCCTCCCTTCTTTTCCCCTTTAATTTACTAAAAAAAGTTATAATTATTAGTAAGTTTGTTAATTAGTTAACATTAGCTGAAATCTATAAGATAAAAAAGCTCAAAGATATAATGTTATACCTTTCAGCTTTTGTCTCCGTCGCTCTTAAGCTCATTAATATTTTCTTTTAAGAATTCCTTTAACCATTTGATAACATCTAAATTAGTTAATGGTACTTCATCACCCAAAACTTCTTTAAGTTCTTTTGTAGTTATATCAAATGAGTTCTCATTATAGTAATGCTTATATTGTATATCAATATCACCATTAGATGAAATAAGAGTTGCCATTGTTGCTACCATATCACCTATAGGTGGTCTATCAATATGATTATAATCCATACTGGCTTTTATATAAGTACCTTGTTTGCTAGATGAATCTATCTCCAATCTACCATTACAAATGTTACAAGTATTATCTAACAATGGTATTCCCAAGCCTACACGTCTCATTGTTCTTGATGTAGTGAAAGGATTACGAATGTCTTTTAATATTTCTTCGTCTATTCCTGTCCCATTATCTTTAATACTGAATTCAAAAATATTGTCTTTGATTAATTCTTTTACTATAATAGTAATTATGTTTGCATCAGCTCTTATACTATTCTGTGCAATATCAAGTATATGCATAGATAATTCTTTCATATTTAACAGATTCCTTTCATAAAACCTCTAAATATTTTTGATTCCCTTTGCTACAAGATCGCTAACCATTTCATAAGATGATTTTTTTGTAGTCAATATAGGTATATTTTCCTCATCTGCCTTTGCGATAGCATCTTCTTCAACCTTAAATCCTTCTGATACAATAATACACGCAGAACCAGTAAGTACTGCTACTGCTACTATATTAACATGGCTTTGAATTGTAATCCATACATTACCCTCTTTTGCTTTACCCATTACCACGCTTAATAAATCACCTACAAAACCGCCTTTTATTTCACCTTGTAACCCTTCTTTACCAGCAACCAATTCAAGGTTAAGCTTAATTTTTAATTCTTCAACTGTCATTGTGATGACCTCTTTTCTAATATCTTATTATTTATAGTTTCATTACTAATGGATGGTGGCATTTTTTGTGCTAATGTAACCATTTGTTCAGCCATTTCTCTTACCTTTTGTCTTAACATGAACACACAATCCTCTATATTGGCTTTACCACAGACTATATCTTCGGCTAATGCTCTGCAAGTCGGTGCCCCACAGGAACCACAGTCAATCTTTGGTAAGATATCATAGATTTTTTCTAAGTGTTCTAACTTTTCTATGGCTTTTTCTACATCATCATCAAGCTTCATGACTTGTTTAGTTTCTAATGGTTTAGACCAATACAGATCAATTTTTTCATCAAATAATGGTATATCCCGTTTTTTGCCTTCACCACTATTGTATTTCTTTATTTTATCCATCCTATTACTGGAAACAAAGCAATTCTCTACAGTTAGGGGACCACCAAGACATCCACCAACACATGCTAGACATTCAATGAAATTAACATCATCAAGTTTACCATTTTCTACTTTCTCCAGTATTTTGATAACATTTTCAATACCATCTACAGCTATATGATTCTCAATACCAGATGCATATCCTTCACCACCAGTATGAGCCCAGCCTATACCTGTATTACTACTCATTTGTAGTATCTCAGGTTCTTTTATCGTCTTTATTACTGGAACTAGTTTTAGATATATCTCTTTTAGTGAAATAACACCATCTACATAGGATTCATCAATAACTTGTGGCTGTTTACTATTAGTAACTTTTGCAGCACAAGGTGATATAAAGAATACTCCTATATCTTCTTTTTTGATTCCTTTACCTACCAAGTATTTTTTAGCATATCTTGCCATAGCCTCTTTTGGTGATATGATTGGTAAAATATTAGGTATTAAAGAAGGAAATCTAATTTGAATAAGTTTTACAATTGCTGGACATGCAGAAGATATAACTGGTTTAAGTAAATTACCTTTTTCTAGCATTTTTTTACTTTCTTCAGTTATAATCTCAGCTGCCCTTGCAACTTCAAAAACCTCATCAAAACCTAGTTTTTTTAATCCTGTCAAAATAATATTAGGGTCAACAATACCTCTAAATTGTGTATACAATGTAGGAGCTGGTATAGCTACTTTAAATTTATAGTCGTTTATTTTATCTAATGGTTCTGTTATTGCTTTTTTAGCATGGTTACGACAGACTCTAATGCACATACCGCAATCAATACACCGCTCGTCCATAATATGTGCTTTCCCATTTCTAACTCTTATGGCTTCTGTTGGACAACGCTTAATACAATCTGTACAACCAATGCATTTATCTATATCTAACCTTACAGAATGTAGTACTTCCTCCATACTTAGCCTCCTTAAAACCATTTATTAAATTAATACCTTCTAATTTTTTATGTTAAAAGTTAGTTCAAGTTTTGTTCCTTCTCCCAATTTCGTCTCTATTTCCATGTTATCACTATGTTTCTTTATGTTAGGTAATCCCATTCCTGCACCAAAACCCATTTCTCTAGCTTTTCTTGATGCAGTAGAGTAACCTTCTTGCATTGCCAAATCAATATTTTCTATTCCTGGACCTTCGTCGTTGATAACAACATCTATGGTTTCTGGAGTTATCTCTACATCAATAACTCCTCCATTAGCATGAATTACCATATTTATCTCTGCTTCATACATACATATGGATACTTTTCTAATAATAATAGGAGATATTCCAAGTTGTTTTAAAGTCTTTTTTAATTTACTTGATGCAACTCCTGCAGAAATAAACTCGCCACCTTCAACATCATAATGAATCTTCATCGTGAGCTATCTCCTCTCCTTCTAAACCATTTTTATACAGTAAGCCACATGCTGTAAATAAAGTATGTTTAGTTGTTAACAAAATAATGTTTTTCATTTCAGCCATACGTATCAGTTCACTGCTAGGTCTTTTACCTCTCACAAAAGCTATAGCATTAATATCTAACATCTCAGCTGTTCTAATCACCTGAGGATGAACAAGTCCTGAAAGTAATATGATATCATTTCTGACAAATGCCAATACGTCACTCATTAGATCGCATCCATAACCGTAGTCTATATTCAAATCCAACATGTCTTCCCCAGTCAATATGTCTGCATCTAATATTTCTCTAATTTCACTTACGAGCACTTTACCACCCCCAATTTATTATGTAATATTCATTTTCACATAGATATTATAACAAATTGTTATGAATTTGACAAACTAGACTTCGCATCTTTTAACATTTTATTTGCTATAGGGAATGGTTCTGTAACTCTTTCTAATATACCTTTTACATAAGCAATAAGTACACCATAATTAACTATAGGTATATTATTGTCTAGTGCCACTTTGATTCTATGTTGTACTTCTCTTCTATTCAACATACATCCACCACAATGAACTATTAGGGAATAATCCTTCAGGTTATTAGGATATTTGAATCCACTGGAAAATTCAAATTCTATATCTTTACCTGTATATTCTTTAATCCATCTAGGGATTTTTACAGTACCGATGTCATCTGATTGTCTATGGTGGGTACAACCCTCTGCTATTAATACCTTATCTCCATCTTTTAAAGATTCTAACTTCTTAGCACCTTCTATCAGCTTGATTAAATCTCCCTTGTATCTTGCAAATAATATGGAAAAGGAAGTAAGCATTATATTATCAGGCGTATCCTTTGATACTCTCTCGAAAACTTGAGAATCAGTAATAACAATTTTAGGTTTCTTGCCAATGTTTTCAAGAGTCTCTTTTATTTTGTATTCCTTGGTCACAATAGAGATTGCATCATTATCTAATATATCTCTTATAACTTGCTGTTGAGGTAAAATAAGTCTTCCTTTTGGTGCAGCTGTGTCAATAGGAACTACTAATACTACAAAATCACCTGATTCAATAATATCTCCAACCAATTCATGACCTTTATCATTATCAGGAAGCAGTCTAATAATTTCATTCTTAAGCTCTTCTATACCTTTATTCTCTATGGCTGATACTGGAATTAATTTAAGGGATAACTCTTTTTCCATTGATTTCAATTCATCTTTTGATATATTTTTGATGTCTGTTTTATTGACTACACCTGCCACAGGTATTTTTTTATCTTTTATGCTCTTCAAAATACCTTTTTCAAAATCTGTGATTCCTGATTCTGCATCAATGGTTAATATTGCTAGATCCGTCTTATTAAGAACGTCCAGTGTCTTTTTCTTTCTAAGTTCTCCCAATTCACCTTCATCATCCAGTCCAGCTGTATCAATAATCACAACTGGACCTATTGGAAGTATTTCCATAGCCTTATATACTGGATCTGTAGTAGTTCCTTTTACTGATGATACTAATGCTATATCTTGATTGGTTATAGCATTAATAATACTGGATTTTCCTGCATTCCTTTTTCCAAATAGCGCAATATGCACTCTATCTCCTCTAGGTGTCCTATTCAAACTCATAACCTGCCTCCTTGTGTCCAATATGGATTATATCTATAATGCAAGTAATTCTTTATCGTCTTTCTGTTCTTTGTCCTTCTTGTCTATATATTTATCAATAACTTTACCTTCATTTTTTTCTTCAAGGTTACTCTTAGCTACAGATAACATTAATTTTATTCTATTAAGTTGATTTACTTCACTAGCACCTGGATCATAATCAATAGCTACTATATTAGCTCTCTTATATTTTTTTCTGATTGGTTTGATCATTGATTTACCTACTACATGATTAGGCAAACATGCAAATGGTTGAACACAGACAATATTTTCTACGCCTTCTTTAACTAATTCTACCATTTCTCCAGTCAAGAACCATCCCTCACCAGTTTGGTTACCAAGAGATATCAATTCTTCTGCATATACTGCTTTTTCATCAATTGAAGATGGCGCTCTGAAGCGTTTACTGTTTTCTAAGGCTTTCTTAGATGTTTTCCTGTACATCTCAATAACTTTTATTGCTATTTTACTGAGAGTCCAACCTTTTTTGGTTCCGTTTAGCTTCTCATATTTGAATTTATTGTTATAAGCACAATACAAGAAGAAATCTAATAAATCTGGAACACTAGCTTCAGCACCTTCTTTTTCTAGAGTTTCAACTAGATTGTTATTTCCAATTGGATGATACTTAATAAGTATTTCTCCGACTACTCCAACTTTTGGTTTCAATATATCTCTTATTGGGAGTTCATCAAACTCTTTGACAATGCCTTTCATATTCTTCTTGAATTCATGTATTCTGCCGTTTTCAACATTTTTGAGTGCTTTTTGCTTCCATTTATCATATAGTTTATCAGCTGATCCTTTTACTTTCTCATAAGGTCTTGTTGCATATAGCACTCTCATTAAAACATCACCGTATATTGTTGCTACAAGAGCTCTATGTATCAAAGGTATAGTAAATTTGAATCCTGGATTAGTTTCCAGTCCTGATGCATTAATTGATACAACAGGAACGCTATTAATGCCTAAATCATCTAAAGCTTTTCTTATGAAACCTATATAATTAGAAGCTCTACATCCTCCTCCTGTTTGAGTAATGAATACGGAAGTATTATTCAAATCATATTTACCTGATTTTAATGCCTTTATGATCTGTCCTACAACTAATATAGATGGATAACATGCGTCATTATTTACATGTTTCAAGCCTTCCTCAACTGCACCTGGGTCCACATGTGGAAGTATAACCACATTATATCCCATCTTCTTTAGACCTACTTCAAAAAAGTCAAAATGCATAGGTGACATTTGTGGCGCTAATATAGTATGGTTCTTCTTATCTTCTTTAGTGAATACTACCCTGTCATGGTTAATCTGTTTTTTAACAGGTTGGATACCACTCTTATCCCTTTCATCTAGGGCGGCTTTTAGTGAGCGCATTCTTATTCTTATAGCACCCAAGTTATTACCTTCATCTATCTTGATTAAAGTATATATTTTACCATGCTCGCCAAGTATATCGTGAACTTGGTCTGCTGTAACTGCGTCAACTCCACAACCAAAGGAGGTTAGCTGAACAAGTTCAATATTATCTTTTTTACCAACAAATTCAGCAGCAGCATATAATCTTGAATGATAAGCCCATTGATCCAATACTCTAAGAGGTCTTTTAACATTACCTAGATGACAAATAGAATCCTCTGTCAGTATAGCCATACCTAAATCTGTTATTATATTAGTTAATCCATGATTTATCTCTGGATCTATATGATAAGGTCTTCCAGCTAATACAATTCCTCTATTACCTGTTTCATCCAGATATTTTACAACTTCTTCTCCCTTTTTCCTTATGTCATTTCTGACATTCATCTTTTCTTTCCAGGCTAAACCAGCAGCTTCATAAATCTCTTCTTTGCTAATACCACTGCCTTCTAATTCTTCTGCTAACCTTTCTGCTAGACGTTCTTCCTTATCCATAGGCAAAAATGGGTTAAGAAACTTAATATTTTCATTTTCCAAGTCTTCTACATTATGTTTTATGGTTTCAGGATAAGATGTAACTATTGGGCAATTAAAATTATTGTCTGCACCTTTTATTTCTTTCTCTTCATATGGTACGCATGGATAGAATATAGTTTTAATACCTTTTCTTATAAGGTGCATAATATGTCCATGTACAATCTTAGCTGGATAACAAGCTGATTCTGATGGTATTGTTTCAATACCTTCCTCATACAATTTTTTAGTTGAACGAGGTGATATAATAACCCTATAGCCCAGTTTAGTAAAGAAAGTGAACCAATATGGGTAATTCTCATATAGATTAAGTACTCTTGGAATACCTATAGTACCCCTTTTAGCTTCTTCTTCACTTAATGGTTTATAATCAAATAATCTTTTATATTTGAAATCATATAGATTAGGGATATTCTTGCTTTTCTTCTCTCCCCCAGCCCCTCTTTCACATCTGTTACCTGATATATGTTCTCTTCCTCCTGGGAATTTGTTGATTGTAAGTAAACAATGGTTATTACACAAAGGACATCTTTTCAGATCTGTTTCAAATGTAAAGGAATCTATCTGATTTGCTTCTAATAAAGTACTTTCTAGTCCGTTATCTCTTTCTTTTGCGATTATCGCAGCACCAAAAGCACCCATTATTCCTGCTATGTTCGGTCTTATAACTTCTCTTTCAGATATTATTTCAAAAGCTCTAAGTACTGAATCATTGTAAAAAGTTCCACCTTGTACAATAATTTTTTCACCCATTTCCTTAGGATCTCTTATCTTAATTACTTTTTGTAAAGCATTCTTTATAACAGAATAAGATAATCCTGCAGATATATCATTGATAGTAGCTCCTTCTTTTTGAGCTTGTTTTACTCTTGAATTCATGAATACAGTACATCTTGAACCTAGATCAACTGGATTCTTGGATTCTAAAGCTGATTTTGCAAAGTTTTCAATATTCATATTTAATGATTTTGCAAAGGTTTCTAAGAATGAACCACACCCAGATGAACAAGCTTCGTTCAATAGAATATCGTCTATTACACCATTTTTGATTCTAAGGCACTTCATATCCTGTCCACCAATATCCAATATGAAATCTACCCCCGGTAAAAAGGTATTGGCAGCCTTATAATGTGCAATTGTCTCTATTTCACCAATATCCACTTTTAATGCTTCTTTTATTAATGCTTCTCCATAACCTGTTACAGTAGAATTAGCTATCACTGCTTTGTCAGGCAAAATGGAATATATAGTCTTTATGATATCTACAGTCTGCTTTAATGGCTTTCCACCATTACTTCCATAATATGAATATAGTAATTTTCCATCTTCATCAATCAATGCTACTTTAGTAGTTGTAGAACCTGCATCAATACCAAGATAACACTTACCTTCATATGTTGATAGTTCTCTTCTTTCTACGACATTTTTACTATGTCTTAACATGAATGAATCCAATTCTTCTTTATCTTTGAATAGTGATTGTAATCTTGCTACTTCATTAGTACCTGTATCAATAAGGTTTTCCATTCTTTCTAAAATGGATTTGAAAGGTACTGGTTCTTCTTTTTTAGACTCTATAGCTGCACCTAATGCCACAAAAAGTTGTGAATGAGGTGGTATAATTGATTGTTTACTTGTTAAATTTAAGGTTTCAATAAATCTCTGTCTAAGCTCAGATAAAAAGTAAAGTGGTCCACCTAAAAAAGCAATATTACCTCTTATTGGTTTACCACATGCCAGACCACTTATAGTTTGATTAACTACTGCTTGAAATACAGATACAGCAATATCCTCTTTGGCAGCACCTTCATTCAGTAACGGTTGGATGTCTGTCTTTGCAAAAACTCCACATCTAGCTGCTATTGGATATACTACTTTATGTTTCTTAGCAAGCTCATTGAGACCCATTGCATCTGTTTCTAGTAAAGAACTCATCTGATCAATAAAAGCACCAGTTCCACCAGCACAAGTTCCATTCATTCTTTGCTCAATCGTGTCACCTTCAAAATATGTAATCTTAGCATCTTCGCCACCTAATTCTATGGCTACATCTGTATCTGGTATTTTTAAGTTGATAGCTTTTGTACATGCAACTACTTCTTGTATGAAAGGTATATTAATCCATTTAGAAACAGCCATTCCACCAGAACCTGTCACCATTACGGTAATATCTGAATCACTAAAATGAGAGTAAGCTCTTTTTATTAACTTACCAACTGTTAATCGTATATCAGAAAAATGCCTTTTATATTTACTATATAAAATTTCTCCTTGTTCATTTAATACTACTATTTTTACCGTAGTTGAACCTACGTCCAATCCAACATTTAATATGTTATTCATATATTCGCAAAAAAATGCTTCGCCTCCTATAACTCGTTGTCTCCTATAACAATAATGATTATTATTATATTATACCATTTTACCATAACATTCAACTTAATATTTTATTAATATTAGTCAAAAGTAAAAGTGTGCCAAAGCACACTCTCAATTATCTTCTCTTATTTAATTCCTTACATATGTCTTCCCAAGTAGTATTTTTCTCAACCATCAATACTGATAAATGGTATATTAAATCAGATATTTCATAGATAATTTCATCATTTCCTTCATTCTTGGCTCCAATAATTACCTCTGCAGATTCTTCTCCAACTTTCTTAAGAATTTTATCAATTCCTTTATCGAATAAGTAATTTGTATAAGAACCTTCTTTTGGATTTTCTTTTCTATCTGCTATGACATTATATACCTCTTCAAATATCTCAAATACGTTTTGTTTTTTCTGTTGTAACTCACTGCTTTCCAGGACTTCTTTATTATCTATATCTATGTTTTTGTAAAAACAAGAATAGTTTCCTGTATGACATGCAGCTCCTTCTTGCTTAACTTTTACCAATAAAGTATCATTATCACAATCCAAAGCCATACTAACTAAATGCTGATAATGACCTGATGTCTCTCCTTTTAACCATAAGCTTTGTCTGCTTCTGCTGAAATAATGTACTTTCTTAGTCTCTATAGTCTTATTGAAAGCCTCTTTGTTCATATATGCCACCATCAACACTTCGTTACTGGAATAATCTTGAGTAACAACTGGTAGTAAACCATCTGAATTTAATTTTAATTTGTTGAAATCCATTCTATTCATTCCTTTCGTGAAATTATTCTTCTATTATATAAGTTATATAGTTATAATCTTACAGGTATTTCATTACTGTCTAAGTATTTTTTTAGTTCAATAATCTCTATTTCTTTAAAATGAAACAGTGAAGCCGCAAGAGCAGCATCAGCCTTTCCAAAAGTCAATACATCCTTGAAATGTTCCATATTCCCAGCACCGCCTGATGCAATAACTGGTACATCAACTATTTCACTAATTTTTTTAGTTAGTTCTATATCATAGCCTGATTTGGTCCCGTCTTTATCCATGCTTGTAAGTAATATTTCTCCTGCACCACGTCTACATACTTCCTTAGCCCACCAGATAGCATCAATATCAGTATTTATTCTACCACCATTGATATAGACATCCCAACTATTATGTTCTTCGTTTCTCTTCGCATCAATTGCAACGACTACACATTGATTACCAAATCTATTAGCAGCCTCATTGATAAGTTCAGGTCTTCTTATTGCCCCTGAGTTGACAGCAACTTTATCAGCTCCAGCCCTAAGTATTTTCTTGAAGTCGTCAAGGGTCTTGATACCGCCCCCAACCGTTAATGGTATAAAAATTTCCTTAGCAGTTTTTCTTACTACATCTACTATGGTATCTCTTCCTTCATGAGTAGCAGTAATATCCAAGAATACAATTTCATCTGCCAAACTCTTATTATATATTTTAGCTACTTCAACAGGATCACCTGCATCTATTAAATTAACAAAATTAATTCCTTTTACAACTCTCCCCCTATCAACATCTAAACAAGGGATGATCCTTTTTGATAACATATAAACACCCTTTCTTACATATAAAGAACTCTATTTTAGTTTTTAATATCATTAATTATAAAAGTAAGTCTAGTTAGTTCTCAAACAATGAAATGGCTTCTTTTAGATCAATTTTATTGGTATACAGTGCTTTTCCAATTATAGCTCCCTCAGCGTTAATTTTTTCTACATCTTTAAGGTCTTTTATAGAAGATACACCACCAGATGCAATAATATCAAGACCTGTTTCATCTATTAGATATTTTGTATAATCTACATTAGGACCAATGAGCATACCATCTTTTGAAATATCTGTATACACGATTGTTTTCACACCGTATCCTTTCATTTGTTTACACAAATCAAGAGCTGACACGACACTTAGTTTTTCCCATCCGTTAATAGCGACCATACCATCTTTTGCATCTATCCCAACAACAATTCTTTCTTTGCCAAATTTCTTAACAGCATCTTTTACGAAGCTAGGATTTTTTACTGCCAAGGTTCCTATGATAACGCGAGTTATCCCAACATCTAGTCTCTCTTCAATATCTCTGATTGATCTTATTCCTCCACCTGTTTGAACAGGTATGTGAACACTGTCAACTATTTTTTTAATAGCCTCTTTATTAGTCCAATTACCATCAAGTGCACCATCCAAGTCAACAACATGGATATATGATGCTCCATTACTTGCCCATTTCTCAGCTATTGTATATGGGTCATTGGAATAAACTGTCTGTTCATTGAATTTTCCTTGTTTCAACCTAACACATTTACCATTTTTAATATCTATTGCTGGATATAATCTCATAACTTTCCTCCATCCGTATTACAAAACATCTATTATAAAGAAACAAAATTTCTAAGTATGGAAAGCCCTATAACTCCACTTTTCTCAGGATGAAATTGCAAAGCAAATATATTATCCTTTTGTGCTGCTATCTGAATCTCTTTCCCATAGTTAGTTGTTGCACAAACAATGTCTTCTGAAGTTTCCAAATGATATGAATGAACAAAATAAACATGTATATTTTTTGGTAATCCTTTAAACAAAGGCTCTTCTTTAACAATATTTAATTTATTCCACCCCATATGTGGTACTTTTAGATTAGTATCAAATCTAACGATATCTCCATGTAATAGTCCCAAACCTTCATGTGAGCCATATTCACTTGATGAGTCAAACAATAGCTGCATTCCTAGACATATCCCTAGAAGCGGTTTGCCTTTTTTTACACTATCATGTATGAATAAATCGATCTTTTTTTCCTTAATAAGATTTATAGCATCTTTAAAAGCACCTACACCAGGCAATATAAGCTTATCTGTCTTTTCCAATTCCTGAACATCAGAAGATATTATATAGTCTACACCAATATATGAAAGTGCATTAGATATACTTCCTAGATTACCCATTCCATAATCAATAATACCAATCTTCATCACATCCACCCTTTCTTAAAGTACTTTTTCATATGATTCTATTATCTTATAATTTTAAAGAACCCCTTTAGTAGTAAGTGCACCTTTTATCCTAGAATCTACTATTGTAGCTTGGTCAAGTGCATTTCCAAATGCTTTGAATATACCTTCAACGATATGGTGATTGTTCTTACCATCCAACAATTTGATATGTAGATTCATTTCAGCATTCATGGATATAGCTCTAAAAAACTCTTCTACCATTTCTGTATCCATAGTACCAATTCTATCTGTAGTAAGTTCAACATCAAAATTCAGATATGGTCTTCCAGATAAATCTAATGCACATAATACTAAGGTTTCGTCCATAGGAATAATAGCAGAACCATATCTTTTAATACCTGTTTTATCTCCAATAGCTTCTTTTATGCATTTGCCAAAAACAATACCTATATCCTCTATTGTATGGTGGCAATCAACCTCCAAATCACCTTTGCATTTGATATCAAGGTCAAATAACCCATGTTTGGATATATGAGTCATCATATGGTCAAAAAACCCAACACCTGTATCAATATCATAATCTCCAATTCCATCTATATTAAGTTTTAGACTAATATCTGTTTCATTAGTCTTTCTATCCATCTCACTTATTCTCTTCATCCTATAAACTCCTTTTTAATTAATGTTAAATATCAGTACTTTTTCATGACCTTTATTAATTGTTCATTTTCTTCTTCAGTACCTACAGTAACTCTGATACAATTAGCCAATTCCCCTTGTTCTCCATAACCTCTAACTAGAATCTTATGTTTTTCTAGTTTTGCAGCAATATCAGCATCTGATACTTTTATTAATAAATAATTAGCATGTGAAGGATATACCTTATCTACATAATATATTTCTTTCAGATTATCAATTAACCATTTTCTATTATTAATTATTTCTTTGATTTTCTTATTATATTGTTGACTATTTTCTATTACGATCTTAGCTAAAAATTGAGACAATGCATTAAGATGATAAGGTGGAATTACAATATTAATCGTATCTACCATACTCTTGGAAGCAATACCATACCCAACTCTAAGACCTGCTAATCCATAAGCTTTTGAAAAAGTCTTTAGCACAATAAGATTATCATATTTTCTGAACTTACCTATCATTGTATCATCTATATATTCACTATAAGCTTCATCAATAATAAGAGGACACTCAATCTTTTGCAATAGTTTTTCAATGTCTTCTATAGTCATAATGTTGCCTGTGGGATTATTAGGTGTACATATAAATACACATTTTGGTTTAACTTCATTGTATAAATTAAGTATCTTATTTACATCATAAGAGAAATCTTCATTTAATGTAAATTCAACTGGAATACCTCTATTCAATTTTGTTGCTAGTTTATACATACTAAAAGAAGGTGCTGGCATTAATACCTTATCTCCTGGTTCCAAAAAGACCTTCAATATGCAGTCAATCAATTGGTCAGAACCAACTCCACATACTACATTCTCTTTTTCTACTTGCCAAAACTTAGCTAAAGCATTTCTTAATTCATTACAATCAGTATCTGGATATCTTCTGATATTATTACAGTCATCAAGCCACTCTTTTACTTTATTTATAACTATTTCATCATGAAGATAGGGATTTTCATTAGCATCTAATTTGACATCATATTCTTTTAAAGGAGCATGGTATGGCGTAAAATCTTTTAAATCTCTTCTTATATAATCTTTAATCATTTTCAAATCTCACCTTTATCGAATTTGCATGCGCTGTTAATTTTTCAGCATTAGCAAATTTTATTATATCTTCTTGTAATTCTCCCAGTGCTTCCCTGTCAAAAGAAATGATACTTGATTTCTTAATGAAATCATCTACACTTAATGGTGAAAAGAACTTAGCTGTTCCATTAGTAGGTAAAACATGATTAGGTCCAGCCATATAATCACCTAAAGGTTCAGGACTATAATTTCCTAAGAAAATTGCACCAGCATTTTTAATCTTAGGCAGTACCATAAAAGGTTCTTTCGTACAGATCTCCAAATGCTCTGGTGCTACCATATTACTCAGCTTAACAGCATCATCTATTGATTTTACAACTACTATTGCCCCAAAATCGTTAAGTGACTTTTCCAAGATATCTTTTCTACTTAAATAATCTGTTTGTCTTATTAACTCTTTTTCTACCTCTTTTCCTAAAACATCACTGTCAGTAACTAAAATAGCTGAAGCCAATTCATCATGTTCTGCTTGTGATAATAGATCAGCTGCAACATATTTTGGATTAGCGCTTTCATCTGCTATAACTAACACTTCACTAGGACCAGCTATAGAATCTATGCTTACATGTCCATACACAGCCTTCTTAGCAAGAGCAACAAATATATTACCAGGTCCAACAATCTTATAGACCTTAGGAATAGTTTCTGTCCCAAATGCTAACGCAGCCACTGCCTGGGCTCCACCTACTTTGTATATTTCATCAACACCACATTCATTAGCCGCAACTAATGTAACAGGATTCACTTTCCCATCTTTATCAGGTGGCGTCACCATTACTATCTGTTCTACCTCTGCTACCTTAGCAGGCATAACATTCATTATGACAGATGATGGATAGACAGCTTTCCCTCCTGGAACATACACTCCAACCTTCTCTATTGGTGTAACCTTCTGTCCCATGATACTGCCTGAATCACAACTATCAAACCAACTATACTTCTTCTGCTTCTCATGATACTCCTTGACCCTCTTCTTGGACCTTCTTATGATTTCAACTAATTCCTCATCAACCTGCTCATAAGCCTCATCAATCTCTTCTTTCGTTACCTTCAAAGATTTCTCATCCAATTTTACATTATCAAACTTCTCCCCATATTCAAAAATGGCTTTATCTCCATTATTCTTCACATTATCAACTATACTAGCCACTATCTGCTCATACTTCCCATAATTATCAGGCGCTCTATCAAACAACATCTTATATAGTTCATTATCTGAACAATCACTATAACTAATATATCTCATACTATTATCACTCCTTTATTGATCACTACCATATTAACTTTTACTATAGCCTAGTAGGTGAATATATATACAAATAAAGCGATTTTTAAATATTTTCTAATATAAACTTCTCAATCCTTTAATTATCTTAGATATCCTCTCATTCTCCATCTTCATACTCACTCTATTAACAACCATTCTCGCAGACAATGGACAAATTTCCTCTAAAACAACCAATCCGTTTTCCTTTAATGTAGTTCCTGTTTCAACTATATCTACAATAACTTCTGATAAACCAACCAAAGGTGCAAGTTCTATTGACCCATTAAGTTTGATTATCTCTACTGTCTGATTCTTTTTATTATAGAAATAGTCTTTAGCTATATGAGGATACTTGGTAGCAACCCTAATAAAACTTCCTTTATCCAATACTTCTTTCATTTCACTAGGTCCAGCAACAATCATCTTACACTTACCAAAATCCAAGTCCAATACTTCATACAAATTTTTCTTCTCCTCAAGTATAGTGTCTTTACCTACGACACCTATATCTGCAGCTCCATATTCCACATATGTAGGTACATCACTGGCTTTCGCTAAGAAAAATCTTAATTTAAGTTCTTCATTTGTGAATATAAGCTTCCTTGTATCACTTTTCATCTCATCACAGTTAATTCCTATTTTTTCAAATAACTTTATGGTCTTTTTGGCTAATCTTCCTTTAGCTAATGCAATTGTAAGATATCTCATGCTTTTTCACCTCTATCTAGTAGTTCGTTAATTGCTACGACTGTTTTATCCATAGTTTGCAAATTGACTAATACAACCTCTTCATTATTATTAAAACTCATGATACCGCCAATTCCATGCTTTTTACCATATTCAATATTATCTTCTAAAGATTTTTCCAATAATCCAATCTGTACATTCATTCCTTTTGACCTGAATTCTTCGGATATGATAATAGCCTGTTTTCTAGTTTGTTGATTATAGACTATCAATGTATCTATATTAAATTCTGGTAGAGAAATCTGCTGTCTTTCTATAGCAAGCATTAATTCGTCAATAACGATAGCGAACCCTATAGCTGGCACATCTTTACCGAATTGTTTTAGAAGCGTATCGTAACGACCTCCATCAACTATTGAAACACCAGTTCCGTATGTGTAACCTCTAAATATAATACCCGTATAATAATTTAGACAATTAACTAGCCCAAGGTCAAAAGAAACATAATTTTCAACACCGTAATCACATAGTATTTCATAAACTTTTTCTAATCTATCAAGAGAATTAATAGCTTTTGCATTATTGGTTAACTTTCTTGCTTTTTCTATAACTTCCACAGAACCAAATAGTTTGGGAAGATCTAAAAATACTTGTTTTAAATCATCTGACATATTGCATCTAGTAAGCAGTTCTTCTACAGCAATAAAGTTTTTCTCATCTACGAAATTCCTAAGTTCTTCCTCTTCATTGGCATCAAGTCCAGCTTCTTCAGCAAGACCTTTGAAAAATCCTGCCTGTCCTAAATCTATTTGAAACTTTTCAAGTCCAGCTATACTTAAACTATTGATAATCAAAGCAATTATTTCAGCATCAGCATCTTCACTATTTATACCAATTAATTCTACACCGGCTTGTGTAAACTCTCTTAACTTACCTTGATAACTTTTACCATTTCTGAAGGTGTTACCAACATAACAAACACGTACAGGGTTTTCTTCATTCTTATAATATGTAGAAACATATCTTGCAATAGATGGTGTTATATCTGGTCTTAGTGCTAAAATATTTCCATCTCTATCAAAAAACTTATACATTTCTCTAATATCTACAGTTCCACGTTCATGATTAAAAACATCATAATATTCAAAAGTTGGAGTTTGAATATCCCTAAAACCATATCTATGAAATACAGAACCTATCCTGTTTTGCAATTCAATTTTTTTGGACGTTTCTTTAATATTGAAATCCCTAACGCCTTCTGGCGTATGTAACAAACAATCTATCATACCGACTACTTCCTTTCTAAAAATATTTTTATGTATATTGAAATAAATTATTCTAAATCTCTTATATATTAAATAAAATATACTTTATTGCATTAAAGTGCTAATTCATTAAACCATCTAATTATTGTAATATTATATGTTAATTTGCTGTAAATGTCAACATCAAATAGCAAAAAACATTTTTTAAAATTTAGGGTAGATTAATTATTATCTATATAGTTTTTGATTTGTTCCAAATAATGAAGATAAATACCATTTTTATTAGATATTATGTAAGACCTATCCATCTCTTTGTAGGGTATAGATTTTCTACCACCTGTCTTAGCTTTATCCCAATAACATTTAATATTTTGATAAGGCAGATAAAAGTATTCGTTATATTTTGAGAAATAAACCAAGAAGAATGCAATGCCTCCCTGTTTCTCATAATCATCCATAAATACCATTTGATGTTCATGTATATTTTGTAAAGGAAGAATATCTTTAGTAGTTTCTTTTGCATCAAAACATACAGCTATACCTTGAACAACGCCAATATAATCAACAGTACTTTTTTGTTCAAAGTATGCTAAGGATATGTGTCTGGTTTTCTGGTCAATCTTTATAGGTTTTATTGGAGTTGGAATCTTTTGAATTAAGGCTAATCCATTCTCTCTATATTTTTTATTGGTAAAATTGATAAGTTCTTCAAGGGTACTTCCTCTCAGTCCTCTTGAATTCCAATATGCCATATTACCCCCACTTTCTATTTCTCACTTAATTTCTTGATTGCATCATCAATTAATATTTGTAAATCTTTATCATTTTCTTTCGTTTTCATTTTTTCTAATATATCTATACCTTCATTGAAAGAAAGTCTAACTATAGAATCTACAATTTCCTTTCTAATATCTATTCTTACGTCATCTATATTATTAGCTAATATAGTTAACGCTTCTTTACTTTTTGAATTTCCTAGAGCGATTATTGCATTTCTCTGCAATATTTTTTTCCCTCTCCATCCAGAAGATGATATACCATAAGTTTTTTTGAATTCTTTATTGCTCATGTTAAGCATTGAATCATATTCAGGATAAGGGTCAATAACATTTGGTATATCTTTATTTATGACATTGTTATAAGGACATACCTTCTGACAAACATCACAGCCATAAATTTGTTGTCCCATTTTTTTCTTGAGTTCATCATCTATATGTCCCTTATGTTGGGTCAGATAAGAAACACATATATTACAATCTATTTCATTATTTCCTATTATTGCTCCTGACGGACATGATTTAACACAGTTATTACAACTTCCACAACCAATTGAAATTTCATTTTCATCTGGCTTAATATAATAATCGGTTAGTATATAACCTATAAATACTCTAGAACCATATTTCTCAGTTATCAACATGGAATTCTTGCCAATGAACCCAAGACCAGCTCGTCTTGCAACAGCTCTATCTGAAAACGGACTAGTATCTACAAATATCTTAGTATTACAACTTACTAAGCTATGAAGATGCTCTTCCAATAATCTTAACTTAGCTGATACAATTTTATGATAATCTCTGGTTACAGCCGCCATACTGATATTACCTCTTAGAGTATTATCATTCTGCTTTTTGGGGTTATTATTATATGTTTCCAATATTACTATGAAGGACTTTGCATTTTCTAGAGTAAGCTTGGGATATATTTTTTTATTGTAATCTTTAGATTCTAAATTACACATATACTTACTGCAATCTCGATTGAATAAAATATCTTCAAGTTCATAAAAAGGTTTTGCTAAGCAAAACCCAATTTCATCAACATTAATTTCTCTACTATATTCTATTAAATCCTTTTTTATATCCATATTTTCACCTTCAATGGCTAAACAGTGTATCAGCTATTTTTTTGAATCTTCCATGTATATCTGTAATAAATTCTTTATTATCCAGATATAATAGATATCCATCATCATCTATATTAAATCTGATCTTATATGCATGAAGCAGCTGATGTTTTAATCCATATCTATCTTTAAAGATATCATTTATCTTTTTGTCACCATACTTATAATCACCAATAAGAGGATGTCCTATACTAGATAAGTGAGCTCTTATTTGATGTGATTTACCAGTAACTATCTTTACATCAAGCAACGTATATTCTTTACCAATTTTAAGAGGTTTATATATTGTCTTAATATAACTTCCCATATCTTCATTATCTGAAATAGATACCTTATTACTGATACCATCTTTAGTTAGATAACCTTCAATAGTATTGGTTGTAGACAATATCCCCTTTACTATACACATATAATGCTTATCCAATTTATTATTGGCTATAAGCCTATTTATCTCTTGTAAAGACTTAATGTTTTTACCAGCTATTACTATACCACTAGTATTTCTGTCTAATCTATTACATATACCTGGTCTGAAACCTCTGGTGGCTTCGGGGTCGTATTCACCGTTATTAACTAAGTAAGTTATTATTTCGTCTACTAATGAAACACTATCACTATTATTTGGCTGTGATAATAATCCAACAGGCTTATTGCATATTAGTATGTTATCATCCTCATAAATTACCTTATGAGTTATAGAAACGTGTTTACTTATGCTATGATTACTGAATTTCTGTATAGTCTCAGTAGACAAATATATTTGAAACACATCATTTGCCTTTAAAATTTCATTTCCTATTATTCTTTTCTTATTAAGCTTTATTCTCTTTTTCCTTAGCATTTTATACAAAAAACTCTTTGATGATTTATTAAAATATTTTAATAAATATTTATCAGCTCTTTGATTGCTTTCATCTTTTGATACTATTATTTCTTTCATATGAGTCTCCGATTTTAAATTGAATTGTCTAATAATACATTTGCTAAAGCTACTTGATTTTCTGTATCAACATTATTCAGTAGTGTTGATAATTGCGTTATAACATATGAATACATGGCTTGTTCGTCATTGTACACTTTTACTTGAGCTAAGTAACCTTTTGGCTTTATTAATTTTTCAATAAGTTCCTTATACTCAAACACTTGTTTCCTGGTTTTCTTTTCATCAATCAACAATATGATTTCTTTATCACTTACAACTGCTATTTGATAGAACAGTGTTTTTTTACCTCTTACAACAACTAGACTTGATAAATAGACTAATCTATCACTTATCTTTTCGAATTTACGATAAACTTCTTCCTTGCCTTCCTTATACTGTCTATATAAAATATATTTAACTAGAAATTGAGCTTCTGGCAAAGCAAGCAATACAGTAATCAATAATAGTACATTACCTTTTGTAAATACATACCTATCAATAATATAAAGTGTAAGTATAATTAAAAAACCTATAATCGTTAATAATAAGTAACTTCTTTTTTGTGAACCAATGTATCCATATTCTCCCTTTGGTTGTCTCATGTTAATTTCCTTTCATATAAGCATTTGTCCTGTAGATTATACCACAAATTAGTAATATTGAAAATATCTTTCTCTGGTCATGACATAACGTACATAATCAATATTCGCACCACTTAATATTAGGGCATTCTTATTAATTCCTTTTTGTTCAAAATGTAACCTTTCAGGTATAGCTCTGCTTTTTGTATTTTTTTCGGCTACATAGACATAAACAACATTTAATTTTAATTCATTGAATATGATAGCAAGAAAACTTTTGCAACACATAGTCATTATACCTCTTCCCTGATAATTTTCTGCAAGCCAGTAACCTAGTGAAGTGGATTTTTCTGACCAATCTATATTATGTGTTCCTAATCTGCCAACTATTTTACCTCTATATATTACATTACATTGAAATCCATTATTACTTGCATATTGATGCATGGCTTTGTAAGCCTTATATTTGCAATCATTTGCACTTTTAACCAAATCTACCCAAGTAAGCCATCTCTTTAGATGATTTCTTGAAGAATCTATGACTTTGAAAACTTCCTCAGCATCCTGTACATTGGATAACCTAAGAGATATATCATTATTAACTTTATATTCAAACATATAAAGTTTTC
The DNA here is from genome assembly GCF_018141425.1 of Vallitalea guaymasensis. NCBI lineage: Bacteria > Bacillati > Bacillota > Clostridia > Lachnospirales > Vallitaleaceae > Vallitalea > Vallitalea guaymasensis. The sequence goes on along the minus strand of NZ_CP058561.1, from coordinate 5,200,292 downwards.
AATCCTTTCTATAATGAATAACATTTATTCCTTTATAATTATTATACGCTTTTATGTAAAACTATTTCATATAAATTTGATATTAAAAAAGATTCCATGAGATATCTCACAGAATCTTTTACTTATAATCATTTAAAACTTATTGAACACCTAAGATACCAGTTAAATCGCAACCTTCACTAATAACCCATTTGTCATCCACAAGTTTTAATTCAATTACAGCTTCAGTTTCTTCTGTAGCAATTTCTTTATCCTTTGTTACTTCGTCAAGAGCTTTCTGTAACATGTCTTGACCTTTCTCGATACTGTCCCCAGCTTGGTCACCAAGATTACTAAGATCTACTGAAGACATAAGAGATGCAACGATTTCATCAAGTTTTGGATGTGTAACCTTAATCTTGACAGTTGCAGTATCCTCTTTCATCTCTGAACTAACAACCTCATATTTTAATTGACCGAATAATAAATCATTCATAGGATTATTCTGTATCTCATCGAAGAATTCATCTTCAACTTTTGTCTCAAGGTTATCATAAGCTTCCTTGAAGTTTCCTTCAACTAGATTATCCATAAAAGATGAGACTGCTTTTGTAGCTTCGTTGTCTTTAGATGAAGATTTACTACATCCTTGAAACATAAGCATGGATAATATTACTACTGTTACTAAAAAATACTTTTTCATTTTTTTCACCCTCATTTAAAATATTTGTATAATTACGACCTTAATTATTATACATATATAATATATAAATGTAAAGTGTAATTTAATCTCTTAATATATTTATATCTTCACCATTCAATACTTTGTTTAGATTACGTACTGCACACATCTTACCACACATTGAACAAGAATTCTCATCTTCTGGTTTTGAACTTTCACGATATTTTTTGGCTTTAACTGGGTCCATAGCCAATTCAAACATTTTATTCCAGTCTAGTTGCTGTCTAGCATAGCTCATACTATTATCCCATGCTCTTGAGTTAGGTAATTTTTTGCCGATATCACCAGCATGAGCGGCAATTCTAGTGGCTATGATTCCTTCCTTCATATCATCAATACTAGGTAGTCTTAGATGTTCTGCTGGAGTTACATAACATAAGAAATCAGCTCCACTCGCAGCTGCAACAGCTCCACCGATAGCTCCTGTGATATGGTCATATCCTGGTGCAATATCAGTTACTAAAGGACCTAATACGTAAAATGGCGCACCATGACATAGTTTTTTCTCAAGCAACATGTTAGCTTCAATTTCATTTATAGCCATATGTCCAGGTCCTTCAATTATAACTTGGACATTCTTAGCCCATGCTCTTTTTGTTAATTCACCAAGCACTATTAATTCTTTGATTTGACTTGCATCTGTTGAGTCAGCTATTGCTCCTGGTCTACATGCATCACCAAGACTGATTGTTATATCATATTTAGCACAAATATCAAGTAATTCATCATAATGTTCATAGAATGGGTTTTCTTTTTTATTTAACTGCATCCATGCAAACATAAGAGAACCACCTCTTGAAACTAGATTCATAAGTCTAGGGTTTCTTCTGAATGTATTGGCTGTTTCTCTATTAATTCCAGCATGGATAGTTACAAAATCCACACCATCTTTACCATGTTTTTCAACAACATCCAAAAACTCTTTTTCTGTAATATCTTTTAATTCCTTATCATAGAAACCTAATGCATCGTATACAGGTACAGTTCCTATCATGGCAGAGGACATATCAATAAGTTTTTTCCTGAATTCCTCAGTTTTACCATAGTTACTAAGATCCATGATTGATTCTGCTTTCATATCAATAGCTACTTTTACTTTTTCAAGCTCTCTATCTATATCATAACTGTCTTTTGATATACCTAAGTTAACATTGATCTTGGTTCTTAATCCATCACCAACACCTTCTGGATCAATGCTTTTATGGTTTTTATTAGCTGGAATAACAACTGTACCTTTTGCTATTTTATCAGCTAGAACATTAACATCCATATTTTCTTTTTTTGCTACTATTTCCATTTCCTTTGTGATAATACCTTTTCTGGCAGCATCCATTTGTGTAGTATAATTCATTGTATTCCTTCCTTTCAAAAAAGCGTCTTTTAGTTTTTTTATAGCATCCTTTATATTTTTTGAATCATAAATCTCAGAAATTACAGCAATTGAATCTACATTCTCATTAATTTCTTTTGATAGATTTTCCGCTGTAATACCTCCAATACCAACAATGGGTATAGGAACAGCGTTTTTAATATCAATTAATGTTTTAAGCTTAATCTGTACTGCATCAAGTTTAGTTGGTGAAGGAAATAAAGCACCCACTCCAAGGTAGTCTGCTCCTTCTTCATAACATCTTACGGCATCTTCAACAGTTTTGGCTGTTGCTCCGATAATAACATCTTCACCAAGAATATCTCTTGCTTCTTTTATACTGGTATCATCTTGTCCAAGATGAACACCATCTGCTCCTACTTCTTTTGCAATATCTACTCTATCATTTATTATAAGAGAGGCATTGTATTTATCACATAATTCTTTTATTTTTATAGCTTCATTATGTAATAGATCTTTATTCTTTTCTTTACTTCTATATTGAAAAATATAAATTCCCTCTCTAAGAGCTTGTTCTGTCTTCTCTAGTAGAATATTAAAATCTGGATATTGTTTTGAAATCAAATATAATTCATTTTCAAATTTCATTTACAATTACCTTCTTTCCATCTATCAAATTCTTGTTTTTCATATTATAGATACTATCAAATAATTTTACTTTAAATGTCCCCGCTGATTCTTGGTCTTTTAAGTTATTTTCTACTATATCAGCTGCTTGGTCCATAGCTGATATACCATAAATGCTACTTAGAAAGGCATCACAAGATTTGGCTAATGATACTGCTATCAATGGTGATATCATACATCCTGTTCCAGTTATTGAAGTAAGCATCTTGGAACCTCCATTAATCTTAGCAACATACCTATCACTACAAACCGTATCAATTTTTCCTGTAATTGCAGCTATGGTATTATATGTCTTAGCAACTTTCTGTCCAATAACGCCGATATCCTCTACATCTATTTCTTCTGAATCCACACCCTTTGAATTGGTCTTTAATCCAAGGAGTGCTTTTATCTCAGATGCATTGCCTTTAATTACATCTATTTTGTAATTATCAAGTATATGAAAAACTATTTCTTTTCTATAACTTGTAGCAGCTACACCTACAGGGTCTAAAATTACAGGTATATTATTATCATTTGCAACCTGTATAGCTTTTTTTATTGACTGTACCTTAATAGACGTAACAGTACCGATATTAATTACTAGACAATTGCTCATTGAAGTTATTTCTTCTATTTCTTCTATGGCTTCAGCCATGATTGGACTTCCTCCAAAAGCAAGAGTCATATTTGCTACATCATTAGATGTTACATAGTTAGTGATATAATGTACTAACGGTTTCATTGAATTTTTATATATTTTACCAAAGTCAAAAGTGTCAATATAATTATTCATAATATTACCTCTCTATGAAGTGATTAACCGGTCCATCTCCTGAACCAATGGAAAATCCTCCTGCTATTGCTTTTGTAATATAATCTTTTGCCATTCTAACTGCATCAACAGTGTTTTGCCCCTTACTGATATTGGCTGCTATGGCAGAAGATAATGCACATCCAGTTCCACGGGTATTAGGGTTGTCTATTCTTTTATGGTTATAATATGTGAAATCATTACCATCAAATAAAACATCACATGCTGTATCTCTCAGATGTCCACCTTTTACCAAAACATTTTTTGAACCAAGCTCATATAATTTTCTACAAGCTGTTTCCATATCATATGTATTACTTATGGGTGTATCAGTCAATCGCTCTGCTTCAAGTATATTTGGAGTTATGAGATTACATAATGGAAACATATCTTTAACAATACTTTCTATTGCATCACCCTTAAGTAAAATCCTCCCTGTTGTTGATATCATTACAGGGTCTAAAACTATCTTAGGTAATTGATAATGTTTAAAAGTATTAACGATAGCTGTTATTATTCGCTTGTTGAACAACATTCCTATCTTGATACTGTCCACTTTTATATCATCAAATATAGCTTCTATTTGTTTGGAAATCGTTATAGGTTCAAGTCCTTGTATGTGTGATACTTTTGTTGTATTTTGAGCAGTTACAGCTGTAATAACACTCATACCATACACTCCATGAGCAGCAAATGTCTTAAGGTCTCCTTGTATTCCTGCACCACCACTGCAATCTGAACCTGCAATTGTTAACGCTGTTTTCATTGTATAGATACCTTCTTTTTCATTACTAATTTTTTTAATGCTGTAAGTTCAAATAGTAATACAGCTATTACAGCTCCTGCAAAAGAACTAATAATAAATGGTATTACTAGACCAAATATTGCAGCTTGTCTGCCCATAAATAAAATACCTACTGGATATGCTATTATTGCTCCAATAATCCCTGTTCCTATTACTTCACCTAGAGCAGCAAGATATGTATTAGCAAATTTCTTGAACATTAGACCAGCAAATAAAGCACCAAAAATACTACCTGGGAATGCTAATAATGTTCCCATAGCAAAAATATTTCTTAGTGTGGATATAACTATTGCATTAATTACTGCGTATACAGGTCCTAATAGTATTGCAGATATTACGTTGATTAGATGTTGCCACGGAAAACATTTTGCAGCACCAATAGGAATATGATACGGACTTAGTACAACACCTAGCGCAATAAGTACACCAGATAAAGCTAATTTTCTAGTTTCTAGTTTCATGTAATCATTTCCTTTCATAAAATTAATTAACTCGTTGATAAGATAATTAAACATTTTAATGAGGTTTATTGGCGAAGCAAACCTATAAATAACAAAAAGGCAATCCGAGGATTGCCTTAATACCATATCAATAAATATTACGATAAGCTTCCCTCCGCTGGTACGAACCAGATCAGGTCAAGGGTCAAAGAATATCGTTCTTTATCTCAGCTAGCTATACTAGCCCCCCTAGCCAATGTTTAATTTTATATTCGTGTATATGGTAACATATTTAATTAATATAATCAATAGCTTTTGAATTTAATTAATGTTTATCTTAATACAAACTGGATAAGTTGTATTAATGGTCTTAGAAGTAGTTACTATCAACCCTTCTTGGTCTTGTTTATAATTCAAGTCATCATCATAACCCAAAATTTTAACGTCCATTATATCACCTGCAAAATATTTACTTCCTTTTTGTAATGATTTAATTACGACTTTATCATTATCAGGCCATTTTAATACATTAGCATAGATATATGGAGCATTATATGTAAATCTTATATCTTCACTAGTAAAAGGTGAACGTTTTTCATCATTGAACGCCCCTTCTATGACTTCTGTTGGTCCCTCACCAAAAGTACTCCAATATTCAGTATCATATATTGATTCACCATTGATTCTTAACCATTTACCAATACTTCTTAATACATTTTCCTCTTCTTGTGTAATTGTTCCATCAGATTTCGGACCAATATTAAGTAATAGGCAACCATTTTTACTTACTATATCAATAAGGTCACATACCACTGATTCAGGAGTCTTGAAATCATTGTTCTCAGTATAGCCCCATGAATTTTTTGCTATTGCTGTATCTGTCTGCCATAGTCTAGGTCTTATAGAAGCTAATTGACCTCTTTCTACATCAAATATTGCAGTACCTTTTGCAAAAGCATCAAATTTATAGTTAATGGCTACGTCTTCTCCCCATTCTGCAGCTCTATTATAGTAATAAGCCGCAAATTTTTTTAGATAAGGTTTAAAGGCTACATTTTGTATCCACCAATCAAACCATACAATCTTGGGCTGATATTTATCTACAAGTTCACAAGTTCTAACAAGCCAATTATCCAAATGCTCAGTAGATGGTCCTTGACTATGAATATTATGAGTAGTCTCATGCAAATCATCATTCTCAAATAACTTAACAGCATATCCATAAGGCTCTTGAAACTGAATATCTTCAAGTCCTGAATCAAACTCCCTAAGTCCTGACATGAACCAATAATTCTCTGCTCTATGACTTGATGCAGTAAAAACTATATCTCTTTCTTCTGCAGCTTTCTTTAATGCTCCTATTATATCTTTTTCTGGTCCCATCTTTGCTGCATTGAACCCTGATAGTTCACTATCATACATTTGAAATCCATCATGATGTTCTGCAACAGGCATAACATATTTAGCTCCAGCATCAGCAAAAAGCTCCATCCATTCATCAGCATCAAATTTTTCACCTTTGAACATTGGTATGAAATCCTTATATCCAAAGTCTTTATGCTTACCATAAGTCTTTATGTGGTGCTCATATTCTTTTGACCCTTCTATGTACATATTTCTTGGATACCATTCATTACCATAGGCTGGTACGGAATAGACTCCCCAATGGATGAAGATACCGAATTTTGCATCCTTATACCACTTAGGTTCTTTATATTCCCTTAATGACTCCCATGTATCTTCATAAGGTCCTTTATTTATAACCTGGTCAATAGTCTCAAGATAATCTTTTATATTTTTCATGAAATCTTCTCCCTTCCCTAATATATTTATATATTAATTAATCTGTGATATAATATAAATATAAAATACTAACCTATTTTTATAATATTTATATTAAGGAGAAGAAGATGTCAAAATCACAGGATAAAATGATTTCAAAATATATGTCTTATCTTAGAGTTAATTTAATAATATCAGCCTACAATCAAGTTCCTCTAAGTTGGAAAGACACCCAAAACAACCTAGGTTATTGTAAAATATATTTTATTGAAAAAGGTTACGGTGTAGTTTACATTGATGATATTGCATATTATCCAAAAGCAGGAGATTTAATGTTTATACCAGAAGGTTGTACACATGGATATTCTACAATAGGTCCAAAAACTTATACTAAACACTGGTGCCACTTCAATGCATATATCGGTTCAATTCCCATATCAGATTTTCTAGATATACCCTACATAAAGACAATAAAAAATCCCCAAAAGATTATTTCACTTTTTGAGGACTTGACTGCTTACTATAATAGTGATAATCCTTTCTCACCATTGAATGCTCAAGCAACATTAATGCAGCTATTATCTACATATTTTTCAGAGATTTGTAAAAATGATATTACTCTCAAAACGCAAATGACAGATACTAAGCTAAATTTACTACTAGATTTTATAGAAAAAAATCTCCATAATAAAATAACTATTAATGTACTTGCTGACTATATGAATCTTCATCCTAATTACTTGATAAGGTTATTCACAAGTACTTTTGGTCTGTCTCCTATGGAATATATAAACAGACTGCGTATCGAAAGAGCTAAGGAACTATTAACTATTAATAATGAAAGTATAAAATTGATATCAGAACTAGTGGGATTTAGCACTCCATATTATTTTTCCCTTGTTTTCAAAAAACAGACTGGATTATCTCCAAAACAATATAGACAGTTGACCTATAAAAAAATCTGAATAAACTGTCCTACAATTAAAAATAAGGAGCTATCGTATAATACATTTTTAACGTCAATATCAAGGAAGATAGACTTGTAGCCATCTACAAAAATGTATTATCCGATAGCCCCTTATTTTATAGTCAATATTAAACTTCTATTTTCATTCCATCATAAGCCATTATTAAACCTTTATTCTTAAATGTATCTTTATCTCTATCATAAACAACAAGTCCATTATGTGAAAAATGTTGAGATATAACTGTACTTTTTTCATCTAATGCATTGTTTTCTCTTAATATATGTACAATCCGTTCATTATCTTTCAAGCACATATGAGTTGAATTTTCATTGATTTCACCAAAACCACATGTACAATCTAATATGGCTAAGTCAAAATAAAGATTAGTTATATGCTCAATAACATTGTCAAAATAATAACCTGAATCCAAACCGTACAACATCCTTTTACCTTCATGTTCAATTATATATATTAGACACTCTTCTTCCTTATACATAGTACTATGTTTAGCAGTTAATGGTGTTATCTTATAATCTTCGATAAAGAATGTTTTGAATGGCTCAGCTCTATTAAGTGTAAAATGTTCATTAATATCACCTGAGAAATCCTCAAACTGGTCTAATATATCTAAACATGTTTGATTAGCATAGATATTCAACTTTGGATTACCCTCATTTCTATAACATGGTAATTTGAATTCTAGATCATAATAATTGAAATGGTCACTATGAGAATGTGTAATCAACAAATATTCTAATCTAGAATAGTCTATCCCATAGGTATGAACATGATGCATTACATCATTAGTGAAATCAATAACTATCTTATCATCAATAATGATACTTGAACGTTTTCTAATATTCTTTCCTCCAAGTTTTTTGGATTCCATACATATTGGACAATTACAAAATAATGCAGGTATGCCTTCAGCAGCCGCTGTTCCCAAAAATTGTACTTTCATAAATTTTACCTCCATGTAGTTATATAAGTTATTAATAATTTCAACTTCAATATACTCCCTTGGATAATTTATGTCAATAATATAATAAATCATTTTATATATACATACCTATATTTTTTTTGTATTTAAATGTATACTTTTTGATAGTCTGTCAAAAATTGAATATTAGTTGATAATAATTACTCTGTACATCTATCTACTCGTATAAAACTAATCATTGCATCTGCATTATTATCAATAATATGCTTACATCTATCTATCTCTATTGTTAATATCCCATCATTAACTTCAATACCCTTATAACTCTTTATTCCTTCCCAACGAGGTGGTACATATCTCCAGGTTTTCAAATCCCCCTCAATTGTAATATCCATTTTACGATAAGAGTGAGACCAAGGGTCTCTAAAACCAAGGTCAATATTATAAAAACCATTTGGCACCTCAAATTTATATGTGATTCCCCGGCCGCCTAATAAGCTTTCATCTGTTCTTATACTAAAGAACATATCATCTATATGAGGCACTACAGTTGTTCCTCCATCTGTTTCGTAACCCCAAGAATAATTGCTTATAGTATCTATTCCATAAGCTTGGTCAGGTACACTATTTCTTAGATTATTATTAGATTCAATATTAGAAAAAGAATTACTATGTTCTACATTACCACAATCAACATAGTACATTATATTATCATTATTATGATAGTCAGCATCAACGACCATAGTAGTAACTGATTTAGCTGGTAATGATATTTCTAGGATATCTTCAGTTATAGCAAAGTTTTCAATCTGTTGAAGATCCTCGTTAATACTTGTTCTATAAGCTTGGATATCACCCAAAGTATCAAATCTTGATAAATCATATCTGTATGTTTTTAAATTATTTGTATCATTATAAGCCACAAGAACTAGTTTGTTATCATTTTCCCCATAGGCTGCTAATGTTTTTGAAACACCATTATATATTATTTTATATCCTGGACGAATGAATTTACTGTATTGGGCCATTGTATAATATTTTTTAGTTAATATGTAATTATCATTATCTTGATTGAATGGTGTATGAATCAATCCAAAACTATGGTCACATTCTACGGCTCCTGTCTCATCTTCAACAGCTTGCCAGAATACCCAAGCTTCTGCTCCTATATCATAAACATCATAATATATTTTTTCTGCTAACCACATAGCTTCTTCCATTGCATGCTCGCCGTGATGATCATGAGCGCCACCGCTAAGTGGTAATGTAGGTGAACTGTCTGTTTCTGACATCCATATTTTTTTATTCATGAATCTAGCTAGACTTTTAACTTCTGGTCTTTTAGTCCCATGATAAGAATGAGTATTAATCTGCCATATACTATCTATGACATCCTGAGAATAATCTTCCATGTTAAGAGTCCAATCAAGATTAGTCTCTTCATTACCTGAGATCTTAATTTGATTAATAAGCCCTTTTTGAACTAAACTATTGTACAGCTCTCTATAGATCTTTTCTTGACTTTCCTTAGACCAATCACAGCCTTCTTGATTATTAAAAGCTTTCCATCCCAAACCAGTGGATGGTTCATTAATTGGTGATAAAGTCCTAAAAGTAATACCCCATTCATCCCTGAAATGTTTAACTACCTCAGTTAAATAATCAGCAAAATCATCAAAACAATCTTCTTTCAGGTTATCATCCCATGGAAAAGTATTTCCTGCTGAACAGCCACTATAAGTCATCCAATAGGGTGGACTATTGGAAAAAGCTTCTAATATATCAGCACCTCTTTCAATAGCTTCATCAAGAATCTTACGTTGATTCGCATCTTTGGTCCAATCATAGCTACCACCTTCTATTGGTAAATATCCAGGTACATCTCCACCAATCCTCATATGTGAATGAGTAGGATTGTCCCCACCTCCGATATTATACCTTGCTACAGTAAAACCTAACCCCTCTGTTGGTGAATAGAGCAAATCCATAACCTTGTCAACATTTTCTTCTGACCAACCCCCAATTATATTAGCCCACCAGCATAAGGTTGTACCCCAGCCTTCAAAAGTTTGTCTCTCACCAAAAGGATCAATTACGATAACATTGTCTTCATTTGCATAAGTTACTTTGCTAGCATTTGCAAATAGTAGAAAAGTAATTAACATAAACGTAAAAAATATTTTGTTTTTGCGGTTAAATAATAACATCCCTCTTCTCCTTTATAGCTATTTTCAACTAACCATTAAATACCTTGATAAAATTAATAGCAGTTGAATTGTATAATAACATAATAATTATAACATCAGGGAAGAGGGAATAAATTTAACTATTCTACTATTTACTTAATTATTCTATGATTTATTTTACTTGTATTTCAATCTTATCAGATTCAAGACCTTTAGAGGAAGCTGTAACATATATTTTGCCAGGTGTTATTGATGGTCTTATATAAGCAATCAATCGTCCATTATTGGTTTTTCTTGTTTTACTCCTATAAGGAGTTAAATCATCACAACATCCATTTTCCATCCCAAGGAATTCACATTCTCCATCAATATCAAGGGTTATTTCATTGTCTGAGTATGACACTATATTATTATCTTTGTCATAAATATAAATCTCAATCTGAGAGATATCTTGACCATCTGCATTTAATATGGTGCTAAGTGGATTCATTTTAATTTTATTTGGTGAAGATACAGTTTTTAGCTCAGTGCGATACTGCTTTCCATCAATGGTTTTACCCACAGCTTCTAGTACACCAGGTTTATATTCAACTTCCCAATCTATATAATGATTCGGATAATCTTCCAAGTTTTTTACTCCTAATGATATGTCATTGAAAAAAAGTTCAACTTTTCTACAGTTAGTAGTACATATTACTTGTATTTTTTCATGGAGATTCCAGTTCCAGTGTTCATTGTCACCTGACAGATCTTCAAGTTTTTCCTGTTTGAAATCTGTTGATTTCATTGTTGTTATATGTAAAACGGGTTCAGCACTCCATAAACTCATTCTTTGGTAATAATTACTTTTTTCAAATCCTGCCGTATCAAGAAAACCTGTTGGAGATACTCTAATAGGCCAGCCTAAAGCTTCTCCAAGATAATCTACTCCAGTCCATAGAAATTGTCCACATATGAAATCATTATTTTCTACAACCATCCATTGTTCAGTAGTCTTACTATTCTCGCTTCCATACAGAACTCTATCTGGATATTCTTTATGATGTTCATCATATAGATTTTCTTTATAATTGTAACCTACCACATCTAACTGATCCGAATAACCAACTAGGTTAGATAATTCTGGGAAAGCGAGTGCAGCTGTAACAGGACGTGTTGTATCACATTCTTTTACATATCTACATAGCCTTTTTGATATGGATTTAAGTCTATTGGCTTTTGGTTTATTAGGGTCATATTGCATTTCTTCTTTAGGTTTATTGGAATCATTGTTACCTTCCATCATCTTAAAATATGGATGACAATATGGATCATTGGGATAATCAATTTCATTACCTATACTCCACATAATGATACTAGGATGATTTCTATCTCTCAATATCATGGATTTTATATCCGTTTCACCCCATACAGGAAAATCCTTTCCATATCCAAAATGTTTTGGTGGATATACATTATGACCTTGCCACCATTTATTTTTAATGCCTTCCCATTCGTCAAAAGCCTCTTCTATCACCAAAAATCCCATTTTATCACATAACTCTAAGAAAAATGGCGCTACTGGATTATGACTTGTTCTTATTGCATTACAACCCATCTTTTTAAGTTTTTCCAGTCGTCTTTTCCATATTACTTCAGTCGCAGCAGCACCAAGGCATCCTGCATCATGATGCAAGCAGACACCTTTTAATTTGATATTTTCATCATTTAGATAAAATCCCTTACTACTATCAAATCTAAAATCCCTTATTCCAAAATCAATATCAATATCATCAATAACCTTTCCATCTAATATAATCTCTGAATGCAACTGATAAAGAAAAGGATTGTAGGTAGACCATAGTATAGGATTATTGACTTTCATATGTATAGTTTTAATAGTTTTACTGTCTCCTATAGCGGATAAGCTTTCTTCTATAACTTCATTGGACTCACTATTGACAATAGTAGTTTTTAGAAGAATATTAGCATCTTTAACCTTATTATTTGATATTGCTATATCAGCTTCTACAACAGCTTCAGATTTATTTATACTAGACGTCTTAACATATACATCATCCATATCAAAATGTATATTATCTGTAATAGTCAAATAAACATTCCTATAAATTCCAGAACCCGTAAACCATCTTGAATCAGCTAAGTCAGAATGCTCAACCTTCACAGAAATGATATTATTTTTATTCTCAACAAAATCTGTAATATCCATTGTAAAAGTGCTATACCCATTAGGACGATTGCCTAGATTATTAGAATTACACCATATCCTAGAATTATTATATATACCTTCAAAGGTAATATAGACTCTTTTATCAGTTATATCAAAAGGGAAATCAAAGGACTTACGATACCATCCTATACCACCGCATAGATAACCAGTTGCACTTGCGTAAGATTTATCAAAATCGTATTCAACTGACCAATCGTGTGGAACCGTAACAGCTCTCCAGTCACTATCATCAAAACCTCTATATGAAGCCTTTGGTTCATCTCCCTTATAAAATTTCCATCCATAATTTATGTTCATCTTTTTGCGTATCACCAAGTAAATCAGACCTCCTTAAGCATTTATATGGTCATTTTCCTATCTTGACTCATATATTCTTTCACAGTTAAACCACATTTTCTTTTGAATATGGTACAAAAATAAGTAACATTGTTGAACCCTACATCATAAGCTATCTCATATACTTTCTTATTACTGCTTCTAAGCAATCTTTTAGCCTCTTTTATTTTAAGATTATTGATATAGTCAGTTATCTTTACACCTGTTTCCTTTTTAAAGATAAGTGATAAGTAATTAGGAGTTATATCATGTATATGGGCTATTTTATCCACGGTTAAATTAGATGATGTATAATTATTTTCTATGTAATTGACGATTCTTTGTATTCCCATACTATATTGTTTATTTTGCACTGTTCTACATAATTGACCATAGCTATGTAAATATTTTTCCTCCAATATCCTTACATCATTAATCTGATCGTTTAATAGTACTTCCATTACTCCTAATTTATCATTAGTTTCTTGCTGTAATTCTTTGGATATATTATTGTACATGATATATAAATCCAATAATACTTTTTTCAATTCTCTTTTAGACAACTTATATTTACATATGAAGCCAAATATATTATTTATGGCTTTTCTTACCTTATCAATATCTCCACTGATAGTATTTTCTTTCAGATGATTCAATAAAATATCCAGTTTTTGATTCTTATTTGCAATAAGGTCATTGGAATAAAAGAAAACTTTCTTATTCTTTTCGTAGAAACTATACTCCAATGATATTACTGCCTGTTTAAAATAAACCTGATACCTATTGATATCATTAAAGATATCACTGATTCCTATTTGACAATTGGATATATTATTTTTATTCAATTCCTCAATAATATATTTACTTAACTCTTGCAAAAAAGTATGAATCTTAAATTCGCTTTTTACATCTCTTATGTCTAATAGAATACAGCATTTATTTTCATTAATTCCTAGAATGTATTTTGATTCCTTACCATCCAAAATATTATGAAACAATAAATTATTATCCTGTTCTTTGCTTGATGCTAATTCCTTGAACTTAACATTCATTACCACTCCAGGGGAAAAACCTTTCTTTATCTCTTTTAATCTTTCCTTTATGTCTCTTATTTCATTTCCTGTTATGATATCATTAATTAGTTGATTTTCTTTTATAGTAACTTTGGTATGTCTTTCTTTTTCAATATCTTTCTTAATATTATCAAGTAGATTAACTAATTTCTCCTTTTCTAGTTCATACTTCAAAATATAATCCAAAGCTCCAAGGAGCAATGCATCTCTAACAAACTTATAATCATCATAAGAGCTTAGAACGAGTATCTTAATGTCTGGATAATTCTCTTTAACATATTTAATTAGAGAAATACCGTTAAGCTCAGGCATACTTATATCTGTAATAAGAATATCTGGTTTATTGGCACCTAACTTAATGATAGCATCTTTTCCGTTAATGGCTTCATCCATAATAGTAAAGCCATACTGTTCCCAATTAATAACTGTTTTTAATGCATAACGATACATTACATCATCTTCAACAATCATAACATTCAACATAATAGTCCCCCACAACTAATCATCTAGATCATATCTGTTTTCAATATATGGCAAAGTAATTGATACTGTTGTACCTTTACCTAATTCACTTTTTATTGTAATACCATTAGAAGTACCAAAATACATTTTGATCCTCTTATCCACATTAGCTATTCCTATACTATTCAATCCAGAATACTTGGTATTATCGTCACTGATGATTTTATTATACTGTTCTTCTGTCATACCTACTCCATTATCAATGACCTCTAGAATTATGGATTCATCTTTTTTAAACCCATTTATAGTAATAATCCCATTGCCTTTTGATATTTCCAACCCATGATAAATAGCATTCTCAACTATAGGTTGCAGAATGAATTGTAATACATAACAATTCATTATATCTGTGTCAATATTATATACCATCCTGAATCTATCTTCAAAACGAATCTTTTGTAGATCAATGTACTTATTGATATATAATAATTCATCATTGATTGTAATATATTTATCACCTTTGATGGATACTCTTAATATGTAGATAAGCGAGTCTACCATGTCTTCTATTTTTTTCTCACCTTGCATTCTAGACAACCATTTTACACTACCTAATGTATTGTAAAGAAAATGAGGATTAATCTGAGCTTTCAATACCTCAAATTCTGCTTCCTGTTTTTTAATCCTTTCAACATAAACTGTATTTATAAGTTCATTGATTTTTTTCATCATATAATTGAATCTTAGAGAAAGTAAACCTACTTCATCATATGTACTTGGTTTGACCCTAACATTAAAATTACCATCTTCTACTTTTTGCATGTTTTTCTCCAATAACCTTATGTTTTTGGTTACTCCTCCAGCAATAATATATGCAATAATTAATGCCAACATTGATATGACAATGCAGACTAAAGTAATTATTGTTCTTAAATGATTAATGTTACTTAATAATTTTTTTTCTGATATGATTGATATGACTTTCCAGTTCTTATTTTGTATTTTAGTACTGACAGCAGAGTACTTCACACCATTATCCTCTATTGAAAAAATTCTTTCCTTTCTAGAGTTGATATCCTGTAGAATTTCTTCTTTTCCCAGTATATCATCTTTTATCAATACTTCGTTATTTCCTTTGATAATAGCAATTTGGTCATTACTTATACTAGATGTTTTATTATCTAATGTTAGAAAATAATCTTTATTTATAAATAGAATAATATATCCATGTGATATAAGAGTATCTGGAGAAACCATTTTGGATACAAATATAATTGTTTCATTATTTTCTGTTGGCATCCAAAAAGAACTTTCTTCTTGGTTTTTAAGAAGCAGAATAGTCTTTCTGATATAATCATTATCTATATAATATTTATTAACATTATCCTTATGTCCCCAATAAAAATAACCATCATTGCCTGTAACACAGACAGCCTCAATGTAATCATTAGAAGATGACCGATATTGACTAACCATATCGTTGAGCCTTCTATTTATCAAAACTTCTATATCTCTTATATACATATTATTATCTAGAGAATTATTCTTAACAAATTCCTTACTAGCTTGAAATGCAGTTTCTCTTAGAGCTTCAGTTTTATTATATATGTTTTCAGCATATTGATTAAGAAGTTCAGTAGTTAATTCTATAGTGTTTCTTTTTATCAATTCTTTTGATGCATTAAAAGTTAGTTTGCCTATACATGATGATAAAATTAGAATTATTAACAGCATACCCAGCATGAATTTCTTTTTTATTTTTAAGCTAAGGAAAAAATACTTGATTCTATTTTTCATCTCTATTCCCCATTTTTCATAACATAGTTTTAACTACATTATATCTTTTTCAGGTAAGATATTCAATAATACCAAATGAATCAGCCTTTAACTGCTCCACTCATCAAACCATTAATTAAAAACTTCTGTGCTATGATAAAAAATATTAGTATAGGTATTATAGCTATACAAGCAGAAGCAAATGCTAAATTAAGGTCAGTTGTATATTCTCCAAAGAAATAGAATTGTTGTATAGGTATAGTTTTCACATGTTCTTTTTGAAGCACTATAAGAGAAATATTGAATTCATTCCACATCCACATAACATGTAGAGTGGCTACTGTTGCTGTAATAGGCTTCAGTAATGGAAAAACTATATTCCAATAAGTCCTATATATACCACTGCCATCAATAGTCGCTGCTTCTTCCAATTCTCTAGGAACTAATTTGACAAAACCTATGTATAGAAAAGTGGAATATGGTATACTGGTACCCACCAAAAGTATAATTAGCCCTGGTAATGTATTCATCATATTTGATAGCTTCAACATCTTATATACTGGTATCATTATAACTTGAAATGGTACCATCATTGCTCCTAGAAGTATAGTTTCACATAATCTGTATTTAAATTTATTAATATTCCTAGCAATGATATAACCACACATAGAACTGCATACAACAATAAAAACAACTGAGCTTGTAGTAGTAATCAAGCTATTGATGAATGATCTGCTGAAATTAGTTATTTCAAGAGCTTTGGTAAAGTTCTCCCAATGAAGTTTGGTTGGTAATGCCAATACGGCTTGAGCTGTTTCCATAGGGGTTTTAAAAGCAGTTACAATACATATATAAAATGGAAATAAAAATAATACAGCTATTATTGTAGCTATTATAAAAACCACAATCCTACTTATCTTTTCACTTTTCATTACATCTCAACCTCCCTTTTTCTAAATATGGTTGAAACTGTTTTCCCAATAATAAGCAAGAAAACCATAAATACAATTGATATTGCCTGACCATAACCTGCCTTGCTATATTCAAACAAATGTTTATAGATATACATTGCTATTGTCTCTGAAGATCTGGCAGGTCCTCCACCTGTTGCTATCATGGGTACTGAGAATTCTCTAAGCCCATATGTTAAAGACAATGTAACACATGTTGTAAAAGCTGGACCAATCAATGGCACCGTTACGTTTCTAAACCTTTGGAATACATTTGCTCCATCAACTTTTGCCGCTTCATATAGATTTTTGGGAACATTGATAAGTGCAGATAAATAAATCAGCATATTTATGGCTACTCCATTCCACAATGATATAATCACCAATGCAGGGATTACTGTTTTCATATTACCAATCAAACTATTAATGCCGAATACTTGGTAAAACACTTCTCTATATAAGAATTTCCAAACAAAACAAGCAAGAACTGTACTTAGACATGTAGGTATAAAATATATAAGTCTAAATTTGGAATTTCCTTTGAATTTCTTATTCAATATTAATGCCAATCCAAGAGCAACAGCATTATTGAAAATAGTTATAAGAATAGCAAAATATATTGTATTTTTCATTGGTTGCAATATATCAGAATTACTAAATATATTTGCATAGTTTTGTAAACCTATATAATTCATTTTTTGACTAATTCCATCCCAGCTAGTAAAGGAAACCTGTATTCCTAGAAGAAAAGGTATTAACATTGATACACCAAAGAAAAAAATTGCTGGAACTAAAAAGCCAAATTTCAATAATGATCTTTTTATATTCTTTCTTTTATTCATATAAACTCCTCCATTATGAAATCAACCCCTCGGCTGATGCCAAGGGGTGTTAAACATTATTGTCTTTTAGCTATTTTATCAAACTCTTTATCAAGAGCTTCAATACATGCGTCTTCAGTCATATCTTCCAACAAGTACAGTGAAATCTGGTCTATGAATGCATTTCCAAATTCATCTTGGAATGATGATAATAGATAGGACATATCTACTACCTGACCATTGTTCTGATATTCAACTAATGTATTGAAACATGAATCAGGGTCTAATTCTACTCCTTCAACTGTTGATAAAGCTACTTTTTTCTCTTGATATATTTTAGCCATGGATTTTGAGAATATATGATTAAAGAAATCATATACAACCTCTTTGTTTTTAGCACCATTATGTACAGTAAGACCACCTTTAACACCTAATACAACTTTATTTTCAGCTGGTTCATCAAAAACAGGTAAAGCCATTACACCTAAGTTTACATCTGGATTCTTGGCTTGCACTCCACCAACTGTCCATGTACCATTAATAAGCATACCTATTTTTCCTGTTGCAAGTTTGTCTTGAACTGTATTCCAGTCAGTTCCAAAAGGATCACGATTAACGTATTGATATCTTTCTTTTAATCTTTCCAATACCTCTTTGAAGCCATTTTTGTCATCTTGGAATTTTAACTCTCTGTTTTGAACTTTTTTAATCCATTCCTCATCGTAATTACCTAAAATGCTGACAACATAATCATTTTGTAATTCCCAGTCAAGAGTCCATCTATCTTGGTATGATGCTCCTATTGGGTCAACACCTATATCTTTTAATTTCTTAAGAGCTTCTTCAAATTCCTTTTTAGTAGTTGGTGCCTTTGATATTCCTGCTTCTTCAAAAACATCTTTGTTATAAGTAACTACAGCTCCCCATACATCTAGTGGTATTGCCAATACTTTTCCATTACCTAACTTCTTAACACTGTCTATAACACTTGGTTGTATATTAGGTATGAATGGTGCATCAGTCAAGTCAGATAGATAATTGTTATCAATAAATTCTTGGTCAGCAATTAAATCCACATCATAAATATCTGGAGCATCATCACTAGCAATCTTAGTCTTCAACAATGTATAATAGTTGTCTCCTCCTGCTGCAGTAATTTCTATATCAACATTTGGATGAGCTTCCTCATATGTTTTCTCTAGTTCTTCCAACCATTGTCTTACGCCTTCCTCACCCCAGTGATGCAGCCATTTGATTGTTACTTTTTCTTCTTTTGCTTTCTTTTCATTATTATCTTCATATTTTTTGTCAGGTGTAACTTTTGTGTCTGATGTTTTTGTCTCTTTACTACATCCCCCTAATAAACTCATTAAAAGTACTACTGTAAATAAACATACTAATATTTTTTTCATAATTTTCCTCCTTAAGATATTATACAAAAATAATACCTTGTTTTTCATCATTAATAATTAAATATATCTATAAAATATTATACAAATCTATAATTCATAATTTCATTATAATAATAAACGTAAGAAAAATGAAGTAATAAAATTGAGCAGTCTTACTTCAGATTATAGTAAGACTGCTCATTAATTGTAGAAAACCGTAATTAAATTGTTATATTATTAATTAATATCTTTGATATTCAGCTTTTCAAGTTCTTCATGAATGATTTTTTTATCTATTCTCTCAAATAACTTATCAATACTATTGATGCTTTTTCCACTTTCAATCAGTTTAAAATCCCATGTATCATTGATTCCAAGCCATTTTATAACCTTATTGGATGAAAATGGTATAAATGGTTCCAATAATACTGCTGTATTAGCTATAATTTGAATACAGTTATATATAGTATTTTCACAATCTTTTTGATCTGTTGTTCTAGTTTCCCAAGGTTTCTTTGTATCAAAATATTTATTGGCATTTCTAAGTAGATTGAAGATTTCTTCTAACCCTGCTCTCAGATTTCCTATCTCTATGTTTTCCCCTGTAGTCTTATATATACTTTTTAACTGTGCCTCTATATTTTCATCAATACTGCCATCAGGTATTTTATTATTGAAATATTTCTCTATAAAGACAATTGTACGATTAATGAAATTACCATAGGTACCTAATAATTCTCCATTATGGCGATTAATCAACTCCCTAAAGGAAAAATCTGTATCTCTTTTTTCTGGACCATTTGCTATAAGAAAATATCTTATTGTATCTGGGTCATAACGATTGATTATGTCTTTTATCCAAACAGCATAATCTTTACTAGTTGATATTTTCTTATGTTCCAGCGTTAAATACTCACTTGATATAATTCTATCTGGAAGATGATAATTTTCTCCATTGGCTAGTAACAATGATGGAAGTATTATAGTATGAAA
The DNA here is from genome assembly GCF_018141425.1 of Vallitalea guaymasensis. Classification (NCBI taxonomy): domain Bacteria; kingdom Bacillati; phylum Bacillota; class Clostridia; order Lachnospirales; family Vallitaleaceae; genus Vallitalea; species Vallitalea guaymasensis. The sequence continues at coordinate 5,179,629 of NZ_CP058561.1, read as the reverse complement.
TGGTATGTTATCTTTTCCATGCACATAATAATGCAGTGCCTCTTCATTTTTCCAATAGTCATTAAAATCTTGATTTTTTCTCGTGGCTACGGTACTGGAAGATAAATAACCAAGTACATTCTCAGCCCATATATATATTTTCTTGTCGCTGTAACCTTCCTTTGGGACTTCAATCCCCCACTTAAGATCACGTGTCAGAGCTTTATCTCTAAGACCTTCATCCAAATAGCGATTAGTGAAATCTATAGCATTTTTTCTCCAATATCTTGATTCATTTACTAGTTTTCTTAATTCTGCTTCATAATCTGATAACCTGAGATATAGATGTGTGGATTCTTTAAAACCTATTTTTTGACCACATAATGCACATCTACCTTCAATTAATAATTCTGGTTCAAGTACTCTTCCACAAGCATCGCATTGGTCACCTCGGGTTATTTCTCCACATTCAGGACACTTACCTTCAACAAATCTATCTGGTAAATATTCTTCACAATCAACACAATATGCTTGTTGTACTTTCTTTTCAATAACACTTTTACTTTTATATAATTTTCTATGAAAATCCTTAACAAATTCATTATGTTCATTACTTATTGTTTTACCATAATAATCATATGAGAATCCTAAGGCATTAAAGCAATCCACAAATTCTTTATGATAAAATTCAGCTATTTTAAGTGGTGATTTACCTTCTTTTTTTGCTTTAATAGTAATTGGAGTCCCATAACAATCACTTCCTGAAACATAACATACATCATCACCTTTTTGTCTATAATATCTTGCAATGACGTCACCTGATATAAGTGAAGCCACATGTCCTATGTGCAACGAACCATTTGCATAAACCCAAGCACCACTAATTATTACATTCATTTTATTACCTCTTTCTATTTTTATTAATAACTATCAATCATGTACATACTATTCAATTATTATATCTGTCAGAGCAATAAATAAAGCACTCACCTCCCGGAAATATTATTTCCGGGGACGAGTGCTTAAAATGCATCATCGTGGTACCACCCCAGTTTATCTGTATTTCACAATACAGATCTCATCAAGTACGCCTAGGAAATGACCTAAGTTATACTCTATCGCGATAACGGGCGATCCCGTCGCAGCCTAAACCAATGCATCGGTGCGCAACTCCAAGACCATGTTCAATAATTTCATAAATCCCCACTCTCACCTATATGGGTTCTCTGTAAAATAATTCATTACCTACTCTTCTTTTCTAAGTCTTTCAGGGTATTAAGTTATAATCTATTATATTATTATTTTAATAAATGTCAATAATTATTATAATTTATTGTAAAGTATATGTTAAATTAATATATATTTGTCATTTTTTATTTACAAACTAATTAATTATATGATAATATAAATTTGCTATTATAATAATTACTATAATTAATCATACTACTAAAAAATAAAAGGGTGATGTCAATGAATGTAAAAACTGTAACTATAACTATATTAATATTAGATTCTAATTCATTAAAGGATAAACGTAGTGTTATAAAAAGTATTATCCATAAAACTCATAACAAATTCAATGTTAGTATTGCTGAAGTAAAAGATAATGATATCCTCAACCAAGGTGTACTAGGTTTATCAATCGTTAGCAGTAATACTCAAACTACTGAACAGATTTTCTATAGTATCATTGATTTTATTGAAGACGATTATCCTGTTGAAATTGTTGAAATCTCTGATTACTAATATTTTAGCTAATATTGTACATATTTATTTTATTAAATCTTCACCTATTTCCTTAAGTGATGGATAAACAAAATCAGCATTTATATCTGACTTTTCATAATCAGTTATACTTGTTTCACCAGATAGAACTACTACAGTAGCTATATCAGCATTAATACCCGTTTTGATATCAGTATATAACCTATCACCGACCATAGCAATTTCTTGCCTGTTGTAACCATATTTATCGCAGATAACACTAATAATATCAGAATTTGGTTTTCCAATTACATGAGGTCTTCTACCAGTTGAAGCAGCAATAAAATCTATCATTGCACCTGCATCTGGCATGAATTTTCCTCCCTCAAGAGGACAGTTATAATCAGGATGCGTAGCAATATATGTTACTCCATCTCTTATATAATCACATGCTATCCATAATTTTTCATATGTAAGGGTAGTATCAAACCCTAACACAACATAATCTGGAGATTCATTTCTATCCTTAACCAACTCAAAGCCTGCATTAATGAATTCTTCCTCTAGAAGAGGTGTCCCCAGTAAAAATACCTTTGCTCCTGGTTTCTCATTCTGTAAATATATTGTTGTTGCTTCTCCAGAAGTAAACACTTTGTCAGGTTCTACGTCGCAACCTAATCTCTTTAATTTTTCTACATATGCCATTCTATTCTTGGATGAATTATTAGTTAGAAATAGAAAATCTTTATCCTGCTTCTCAAGAATTTTCAAGAAATCCATGGAACCATTAATCAATTCATCACCTAAATAAAAAGTACCATCCATATCTAATAAGAAACATTTTATTTTATGTAAGTCTCTCATCTACAGTCACCATCCTTTTAATTGATTAGAGACGTTTCATATGTCAAATTCATGAAAAAGGAAACGTCCCCATGTCTTTAAGTTAATTTTATTATTTTAACTTGGTCTTTTATTATTTTTGTTTCAAGTAATATACAATCATTTTCTTTTTGCATATCAATGGTTTCTTCAGTCATTATATCAATCGCTCTATGATATTGTCTATCTGTTTTCATAGAAATTCTAACATATTTTTCACCATTTATAAAGAAGCCTGAATGTTTTTTATTGACATAATTAGTTATAATGAGATATTCCTCTTTTTCATTACCCAAATAGTGTACATCAACCTCTTTAACACTTCTATTTGTGTAATCCACACTAATCTTAGGACTTAACCCTTTTGGTAATAGAATATCATCTATAATATCCCATAATAGATTTGATTTCTCTCCTAGATAAGCCACATCTGGATGAGTAGCAAAATATACTGCTTGACCTTTTCCATAATTATTAATTGTTACTGCCGGTTTATCATCATTGAATCTTGCCAGTATATCAACGTTCTTATCATTTATTTGTAAAACTTCCTTGTGCCAATATCCAGTATAGTTTTTCATACTATAGGAAACATTAGGATTAATCCCTGCTTCTACTTCTGTTGCCTCAACTCCAAATACATCACTTAAGTCAAAGCAAGGTATTTTATGATTATACCATCCATATTGACCTAACATTCCACATCTAGCGGTTCCTATTAGTGTACCACCTTGACTAACATACTTGTCAAGTCCCTTAGCTAATTCATCATCAATAACAGACATGAAAGGCATATATAATACAGGATACTTATTGACATAGCCGTCTTTTACCAAATCTTCATTTACAAATTCTACATTATACCCTTTTTCCCAGAAAGTTGTATATGCACCTCTTAAAGCTTTTATCAAGAAATCCTCTTGTCCCATACCGTTTAGGACAATAGCATTTTCTTTAGAGATTAATATTCCGATTTCGCCTTTATTGTTATTGGATTTCACAAAAGATTTTCCATATTCATTAAGTACTGTACCTATCTTTTTGGCAGCTACTGTTCTTTCAGTTTTTCCACCATCCAAATCAACGATAGCTCCCCAATGCAGAGGTTGGAAATCCCATTCACGCCATCCTTGATATAATGTCAATTTCGCATCATGCCCTACTGCCTCAAATACATTTCTTATTAGATCAAAGCCTTTTACATTTCTACTTGGACCTAATACCCAACCATTGATAGGACCACTTTCAGTCTCTAACAACCAATAATCTTTTCCTAATGGTTTTGAAGTGCTTTTTGCCATATCCAAAAACATAGATGCAAATTCAGGTTTCTTCTCTAGTTTATTACCACTGCCAGGGTATAAGTCATATCCAATTATATCTACAACCTTTGCCATTTCAAACTGGTCAAGAGCGGTTAAAACACCAAGAGGGTCTTGAGACTTCAAGAAGAAAATATTTGTAGTTGTCAAATGCTTGGTATCATATTTTTTTATGATATCATTCTGCCAACTAATGAATTTTACGAAATTATCCATCCAGAATAAACGAAAATCTAACCACCTAGTAACACTTGACCAACTAGTCGGTTTAGTTTTTGGAGGTTCAACTTGTTCCCATGAAGTATGACAAGTATTGGTTGCACCCCATCTATATGCATAATTCAAATTATCCAAGGTTTCATATTTATTTTCTATCCATTTCCTAAAATTCTTCTTAGTATGGTTGCAATAGCAATATATATCTATATCTCCCTCTTTTAATGGCATAAAAGGGAAACTTACTTCATTATGAATCTGATAAGCATATAATGCTTCATGATCTTTATATCTATCAATCAATACAGTTAAATATCTTTCTACTTCACTTATATATCCTGGATTATCTATACATGCCCAAGTATATGAAACATTATTAGGATATTGTTCTCCATGATTATTAAGTATATTTACATCTGGATATAATTCATGTAGCCAATAGGGTGGTGATGCAGTTCCAGTCCCTAGGAGAATCTTTATATCATACTTGAGGCATAGGTCAAAAAATTCATCTAAAAACTCAAAATTGAATTTACCTTTCTCAGGTTCTATTCTATCCCATGTATTAAAAAGTTCAGCAGTTCTTATCATATTGATACCAGAATCTTTCATTAACTTAAGATCTCTGTCCCAATCTTCTTTATCATGCATTAATGGATAATACCCAGCTGCATAAATAAAGTCATCTCTATCCATATTAATGCCCTCCTAACAATCTATTACTTCAATTCCCATCCATTTACAAGTTTCTATTAATATGTCTTTTATTTCACTATATACTATAGCGTAATGATGTTCTATTCCATTAGCCATTATTGTATCCAGCACTTTGTTTATTGGTGAATCAAACCTTATATCTGCCTGATTTGCTACTAACACTCTATCTTCTTCTATGCCTTCACCTGTAGCAATGAACATCTTATATCCACCTTTAGCTTCTTTTAACTTTATCATTGTAAGTCTTCCCAGCTTCATCTTGAACTGAACTGCGAATCCCATTCCTTGTTTTATAGTTGGATGTTCCAAGTACTCAGTAGTCTCTTTATCTCTTGCCAAAGATAATGGAGCAGGTCCACAATGCCAAGCTTTTGCAACACCTTCCTCATTAATATTAACTAGATCAGCAAAGAAACATGGCTCTTTTGTGATGAGATTCTGGATGTACATTGTTGCAAGTCCAGTAATATCACCCTCACAGGATGTAGCTACTCCAATATTATTAAGTCTTGAAACAACACCACAAACACTACAGCCCATCAATTCTTGGAACTCAGGCCAACACTTAATAGTGAAACCGTCAATATTATTCTTTTCTTTGTAATCTTGTATTGCCAAATATATTCTTGCTGATTTTTCCAGCATCTCATTAGTTGTAGTAACTTTGGCAGCTTCTCCTACCATTATTTCTATTTCTTTTTCAACTCGTTCAGATGAGATGTTTTTAACATCCTGAATTAATGCTGCTAGAGAATAATATACTATTTCAGGACCTATCTCATGACGAAATCTTACTTCATCAACATTGGATAGATAAAATCCTGGTACTCTTCCACCAATAATACAGAATTTGCTTCCTTTCATCTTCATCTTTATTTCAATTGCTCTTATTGTATTTATTACCTTGTCATAAGTAGACTCATCTTCTACTTTTCCATATACATAACTATATTTCTTGTCTACTTTTTCCAAGAAACTACCATACATATTAAGCCCACATAAAGAATTCAGTGGAAGACCATAAAATCCCTCTATAACAGGCTCAGGGAATCCCCACATCAATAGTGGTGTATGTTCAAACAACTCAACTATCTTCATCATGCAGCTACCATATGAATATGTACCGCATTGTAAAATTAACAAATCAATATTTTTTTGTTTTAGATTAGATAATTCTAAGTAGATATCTTGTTCATCAATAAGTGTCTTACCGCAACATAAGATTTCATAATTGCTGTTATCCAGTTTTTCTAGAGATTTCTGTAAATATTCATTAGCGATATCATATCTAAAATTAGGGAATCCTACTGAAATCAATCCAATTCTCATATCTATTCCTCCTCAACATTTTTGCAAATACGGAGTTTCTTCTCAATTTCTCGCATCATATATTCTCTTGCTTGTTCTTGAGCGTGCATCATATATATGTTTTTATTACCTGTATATGCATCTACAAAACCTTTAACAAAAGCTCTATCTACTTCTGTGAAGATATTAACTTTCCTTATTCCTTTTGAAATAGCCTTCTTTATATCAACATCAGGTATTCCTGTACCGCCATGAAGAACCAAAGGTATACCGGCTTTTTCATATATTGCACTTAATCTATTAAAATCCAGTTTTGGTTTGCATTTATATTGTCCATGAGCATTTCCTATAGCTACAGCCAGACAATCCACACCAGTCCTGTTTACAAATATTTCTACTTTACCAGGGTCAGTCATATAACCTTCTTCAGTACTATCAGAAGCCTCTGCACCACCAACTTTTCCTAATTCAGCTTCTACTGTGACATTTTTTCCCTTAGCATAATTAACAACTTTCAATGTGTTTTCTATATTAGTATCAAAATCCACCATAGAACCATCGTACATTACCGAAGTAAAACCAGAATCTATGGCTTTATAACAATCTTCTACATCAACAGCATGATCCACATGTATGGAAGTCTTTATGTCATAATCTCTTCCAAAAAGCTTTATCATCTCTACTATCTGAGCATAAGTTATTTTCTGAGCTTGAATCTGCATTGGTGATATCTGCAAGATAATAGATGATTCCATTTTCTGTGCTGTTTCTAATAACCCAGTTATTGTTTCCATATTACTAACGTTTATCGCTGCAACAGCTGAGTTATTAGCCTTAGCTTCCAATAAAAGCTCTTTCATAGGTAATAACTGCATATGAATCCTCCTTTATATATGAAAACCAGGGGCATCAGTTGTTTTTGACCACTGTTTCTTCATTTCTTCATCAAGCTTACAAAATGCTAAAGCAATTCCACCCATTTCTTGAGTAGTAATATAATTTCCAATAGCAGGTTTATAAGTTTTAATTCCAGCTTCTGATAATATTTTTTCTACTTCATTATAGAATATCAATAATTCCATATAAGTAGTTTGTCCGCATCCATTGACTAATACAGCTACTTCGTCACCTTTTTCATATGGTTTATCTTCTATCAATTTCTTACACATGACCTTTGCAATCTCTTCTGCTGTACCAATCTTCATAGTATGTGCTGCTGCTTCTCCATGAACACCCATACCTATTTCAATTTCATCATCTGCTATCTCAAACATCTTATAGCCAGTAATAGGTGAAGTACCTGGTACAGTCGCTACAGTTAATGTTCTTGTATTATCTCTAACCTTCTCTGCCATTTTTGCTACTTCTTCCAAGTCATGACCATCTGCAGCATATGAGCTGGTAATTTTATAGTTGAAAAGAGTTCCTGCTGTACCTCTTCTTTCAATCTCTTCTCCTTTTGGGGCAGAAGCTATGTCGTCATATAATATTACACCTTTGCATAATATGTCATCATCATCTGCCATATCTATTGCCATTTTTGAATTGATAACATCACCAGCATGATTAGATATCAAGACACATACACCTTTACCATTTTCAGATGCTTCTATCGCATCATATAATGTATCTGGACTTGGAGCAGCAAATACTCCTCCATATGCATTAGCTGTCAGCATGTTTTCTCCTACAAAACCTATACAAGCTGGCTCGTGACCTGAACCATTACCAATTATTACACTTACTTTACCTTTTTCCATATTTTTTCTTATTACCACATTACTATTAGGCAATTTCTCAATCTTATCTTCATATGCTTTTACAAAACCCTCAATTGTATCACTGACAATATTATCTGGGTTATTTATGATCTTTTTAACTATCATGACATTCTCCTCCTTATTACATATCTTTCAAGTATTCATAGATTGTTTTAATAAGATAACTAAAAGAAGTTGCCCCTGCATCTTGATGTCCAATAGCTTTTTCTTGTAGATATCTTGAACGACCTCTTCTAGCAATTAATGGAATAGTGCTATTAACACCCTCTTCAGCTGCTTTTACAGCTAATTCAAATCCATTTGCTAAGTCTTTTCCCTCTTCATTAGCTTTCTTTAGTGCTTCTACTGTAGGATGTATGGAATCTACCATGGTCTTATCTCCTACCTTGGCACCGCCTAACTCCATTACCTTTAATAATCCATTGTTAAAACCTTCTGATAATTCATTTAAGGATACTTCCTCTTTACCTTTACAAGCTTTTGAGATTTCTAGGAAAATGCTTCCATAAAGAGGTCCCATAGCACCACCAAGAGTTGATACTAAAGTTCTACCAAATGTTTTGAAATAATCTCTGCAGGTTCCATCTTCTAATTCAGATACCTTTATTTTAGCGGCTTTTGAACCTCTAGCCATAGTAACACCATGGTCACCATCACCAATTACAGCGTCAAGTTTTGATAATTCATCTTGCTTTTCAATATACATATCTGCTATCTTTATCAATAATTCTTGAATTTGTTTTGCACTTAACATATTGTTCCTCCTTTAAGCTCTTTTAAATAGTTCTTTCATGAATTTTATTCCTTTTTCAGCGACTGCAAGACCGCTTTCATCTATATCTCGCCATATGAAAACGTCATTGCCTACTCCGCAATTAGGCATAACAAAATTTTCTAATGTAATCCATCTATCATATTCAATTGCTTCCAATCCTTCTTTTACTTGTTGCCAATTTATCTGTCCTGTACCAGGTGCCCCTCTATCATTTTCACAGAAATGGATATGATATATATCTTTACCGCCTTCTATTAGGGCATTCTTGATTGATTTCTCTTCAATGTTGGCATGAAAAGTGTCAAAATGAAGTTTAACATTATCATTACCTACTTTATCTATGAATGCTAATCCATCTTGCACTGAATTAATTACATATGTTTCATATCTATTAATCATCTCAAGAGCAAGTACAACACCTTTTTCCTTTGCATATTCTCCGATTTTTGATAAGTTCTCTATACTTCTTTTAATATTGTCTTTTCCTGTTTCCCTACTCATACAAGTACCCCAAGGTGCATATAAAACTCCTCCGAGGCAATCTGTTTCCAGCTCATTGCATATATCTAAACATTTTTTCAAATGATTGATTCCGTTTTTATTAATAATACTGTCTTCTGCTGAAATATCTCTCTGAGGATTCATACCAGTTCCACATGTACATTCTAAAGAATACTCTTTTAACAATTTTTTAGCTTTATCTACCTTAAAACTGTCTGGATCCATAAGTGGAAATTCTACTCCATCATAGCCATATTCTTTTACTTTTCTTATGTATCTAAAAATATCTTCATCCCATTCATTAGTAAAAGTAGATAAATGTATACCAAATTTCATGTTTTCACCAACTTTTCAAATTATTTAATATATATATCAAACTTGATTATCTATACACCTATTTCAATATGTTCAATATATTTGATATTTTAAAAATGATACACATGATAGTACATCAAACAATATATCACCATGTGTATCAAATCACTGTTACGTTACCATAAACTTATATACAATTAATTAAAATATTTTACCTATCAATGAACCTATAGCTGACCATAATGAGAAGTCATTACCACCAAATAATTGGTTGAATCCAGCTACTGTATTGAATAATGCAGGAATTGAAACTGCTACTAATAATACCATCAAGACACCACTTACAATACTTGCGATAACTGCACCTCTACGTCCACCTGTTGCATTTGCAAAGATAGCACCTGGAGCTACATCAAAGAAACAAGCTACTGTCAATGGTATAACAGCATAAGCTAACAATCCTGTTGAAGCCATTATAACTATAGTTAAGATACTTGTTACCATACTTACTATAAACCCAATCAATAATGCATTTGGTGCAAATGGGAATACCATTGGAATATCAAGTGCTGGTATTGAGTTTGGAATAAGTTTGTCAGAGATACCTTTGAACGCAGGAATTATTTCACCAAGCATTAATCTTACACCTGTTAGAAGAATTGTTAAACCTGCTCCAAATGTTAAACCAGCCATTAAACTAAATGTGAATAAATCGTATTGCATACCACCAATTGTATTAAGAGAACCAATTGCTCCACCGAATATCTCAACTCTTGCATCTGGACCGATAATTAATCCAACTACGATATAAGTTGCAAATACTATAAGTGATGTAGCGATTGTTGTATCTCTAAAGAATTCAAATGCTTTAGGTATTTTTAGATCTTCAGTTGATTTTTCTTTATTTCCAACTAATTTACCAATACCTGCTCCAAGTAGACAGAAGATAGACGCACTATGTCCGATAGTGAAATCATCAGAACCTGTAACTTTTTTTACAAAAGGTCTTAGTAATGCTGGAACTACAATTATATATAAAGCTAAGAATAAAGTTGCGAATATTGTGAGTGCTGTACCAGTTAACCCTGCTTCAACCCCTACAGCTACAAAGATATATGACATCCAGAAGAATATATGACCTGTCAAGAAAATATTTTTTATAGGAGAGATTCTAGCTACTAATAAGTTAATTATAAAAGCAAGTACTATTACTAAACCTATTGTTGAACCATACTCACCTAGGAAATTAAGCCAACCCTGTGGATCAAACTGATTGCTTGCAGGTAAATCATATAATGTGGAAAATGCTCCTGAAAGTGGAGAAACAGCATCCCCAATAATGTTAACCCCTTTGAATAAAATAATTACTCCAATAATAGTTTTAAATGTTCCTTTTATTACTTCACCAAAACTTTTCCTTTGAAGTAATAAACCAATTAATGCTACTACACCTAAAAACAAAGATGGTTGCTTGAAAATGTTTGAAGTTAAATAATTAATAACTGACATATTATGTAACTCCTCCTTTTATTATTATTTTATTTTAGAGATATATTGCTTACTTGGTAATTACCCTGTTTAATCCTCTAACACAACATCGTATTTTGACTATACCTAAACATTGTGTTAAAGAATTAAACTATAGGTTTATAGGACCTGGTTACATGAGTCCTTTGATTACTGGCATTCCTTTTTCTTCGATCTCCTTATTATTCATAAAGTTATCAATTTGAATAAGTGGTGCTTTTGATTTTCCTTGAAGTTGTGAATATAACTCTTTTGAAGTAAAAATTACATCTGCATTGATTCCTGTAGCAGTAGTAATATCAGCATTAGTTACCTCTGCGTCAATTCCATTTTGCTTAAGAACCTTTTCAATGTTCATTTTAAGAATTAAACTTGTACCAACTCCAAAACCACAAACTGCTAAAACTTTGATTTTTGCCATTAATTTCACCCCCTTGCTTAGTATAACTTAATTTATAGGATGTTATACTGTTTCTTCATCAAGTAATTTATCTAGTATTGTTTGTTTATCATTGACATTCTTCAATAATTCTATATTCTCTTCCACAGATAGAAATCTAGCTAAATCTTGTAATGCAACCATATGCTCATTACTATTAGGTGCTGCAAAAGCAAATACAATGCTTACTGGATCATTTTGTTCACTACCAAAATTAACTGGTTCTTCTAGAGTTATCATACTCATACATGTAGATTTTACATTCTCATCTGGTCTAGCATGTGCAAATGCTACACCTGGCATTATTACAATGTATGGTCCTAAATCTTTTACTGCTTGAATCATATTATCAATATAGGCTTGTTCTACATTTCCTTGTCTAACAAGAGGTTCTCCAGCTTTCATAATAGCTTCTTCCCAATTGTCTACACTGACTCCTAATTCAATGACTTCTTCATTCATTACATCTTTTAACATGACGATCTTACCTCCTAATACCCTGTCACTTATACTATACTTATAGATTTGTTTGAATTTATTCAATCTTATAATGAAATTTCTTACATCATATATTTCATCATTCTCCAAGAAAGGACTTACTTTGATTACATCAACATTACTTAATTTGAATTCATTGGTTGTGATTACAACATCGATTTCATCCTTATATTTCTCATAGTCATAGATTGAACATGTTTCTATGATATTTAGTTCTGGTAATACTTTTTTAAGCTTTGTAGTGAGCATACTAAGTATTGATACTCCCTCTGTGCATATTACAAGAGCCGAGGCTGAATATCCTTTGTTGGATAACCTTTCATAAGCTGACCTTATATGAAGGGTTATATAACCAATCTCTTCATCATTAATCTTTATTTCATAAGTTTTTTCCAGATAACCAATACTTTCTTTTGCAATCTGAAAAACCAAAGGATATTTTTCTTTTATTGAATCAATGTATTTATTAACAATCTGCTTATTGTTCTTGATTCTATTTAACGCAGATTTCAAATGAAGAGCTAAACCATTAACCAATTGTGTATCAGTATGAAAATCTACTTTTAGTTCTTTTTCAAAATATTTTATGATATGCTGTGTACAATTAATTATTTCTTTATTGAAGACTTGTGTGAATTTCATACTTTTTAAATCATTTATAGTATTATAAGATTTTGATTCTATTATATAAGCTGCTATTTCATCTATTTCTTCTTTATTAAATACAACATCATATTTCTTTAATCTATCAGCTATTATATTTGCTATTTTATATTCTCTCAGTTCTCTAATTTGTTTTCTTTGTTTTTTGATTATGTGGTTATTTTTAATACGATTAATTGATATTGTAAGGTAAAAAACTAATCTGGTAAGTGCTATATCTGTTAAGTAAAAACTATGGGTTTCCTCTATATCCTTCAATATATCAAATATTTGTTCTACTTCATTAATGCTTAATATTCTGTAATTGTTTTCCCATAAAGTAATTAATTCTTTATAGTTGGATTTGTTTTTTACTGTTAGTATGATATTATTGATACTTAGTGTCTCTGAGAATAATTCTAATAAAAGGCTTCTTTTGTCAACTTCATTACCAACGATTCTTATTCCTTTTCCATAAACTTTTTCTGTTTGCAGTTTGTTGTCTTTTAGATATCTCTTAACATCTTTCAAGATCTTAATAACAGTATTCTTACTAAGATATAAACGGCTGCTTATATCTTCTATGGTAAGCTCTTTTTCTGACATCAATAACTCCAGAACAATATATCTTACTCTTTCTCTTTCAGATAATACCCTATTTTCTATGGATAGGAATTTGAGTTTTTCCAGTAAAAGCGTTTTATCAGTTATTACTTTTAGTTCAATGCCTTTATTAGGTATTTTTACTAAAGTTGCTTTGTTTTCATTTAACCAGTCATCAATTAGTTCAAGGTCATACCTTATAGTTCTAATACTAACATCAAATTTAGCTGCGATTGTTTTTACAGAAACATATTTATTTTTATTAATTAAATATGTAATAATTTCAATTTGACGTTTATTTAAGTAATACATAGCTAATACCTCGTATATCCTTTGTTAGTTGAAAGTTGCCTTCTTATTCATCTTCACCAAACTTGTTCTCAACTAATTCTCTTAGTTTATCTATTGCAGCCTTTTCATCTTCCCCTTCAGCTTCAATAGTAATCATTGTACCTTTGGTTGCTCCAAGAGTTAATAGGCCTAAAATACTTTTACCGTCTACCTTTATACTATCTTTAACAATTTTTATATCACTCTTGAATTTTTGGGCTGTTCTAATAAATGTGTCGGCTGGTCTAGCATGTAGCCCTGCCTCATTTAATAATTCAACTGTTACACTAGTCATAATAATCCTCCATATCTCTCTTTTTATTATTTTCTAATATTGGTAATTTTACTAATATATTTTTGTATTTGTTTACCTTTTTGCATCTGCAGTATCTGTGGCAGTTCTTGTTTTATATCATTTACAGATAATTGACTTATTAGGTATCTTGCTTGTAATAAGGAACTTGCATTCATACTGAATTCATCTAATCCCATAGCTAAGAGAATAGGTATTAATTCTGTATTGGAAGCAGCTTCACCACACATACCAACCCATATTCCTTCATTATGAGCATTTTCTATTATTGTATTAATTAACCTTAAAACAGCTGGGTTGAATTCATCGTATAGACTTGCTATCTTATCGTTACCTCTATCAACAGCAACTGTATATTGAATCAGGTCATTACTGCCTATACTGAAAAAATCAACTTCTTTTGCGAAAATATCTGACATTATAGCTGCTGAAGGTATTTCAATCATCATACCTATTTCTATATTTTCGTTAAATAGTATTCCATTATTTCTTAAATCTACTCTTATTTCCTCAAGTATTTTTTTTGCTTCTTGTATTTCATCTATATTGGATATCATAGGAAACATTATCTTAAGATTTCCATAATTACTTGCTCTTAATAATGCTCTTAGTTGTGTTCTAAACATATCTTGTCTATCAAGACACATCCTTATAGCTCTATATCCAAGGAAAGGATTCATTTCTGCAGGTAAACAAAGATATGGAACTTCCTTGTCTCCGCCTATATCAATAGTACGTATTACAACAGGTTTATCCCCCATCTTTTGGACAACTTCTTTATATGCTTGAAATTGCTCTTCCTCAGTTGGAAGTCTATCCCTGTCCATGAATAAGAACTCTGTTCTAAATAATCCAATACCCTCTGCACCATTATTCAAAACACCTTTTATATCACTTGGCATACCAATATTGGCTACTAATTCAACATTGATTCCATCTTTTGATATGGTTTTCTTGTCTTTATACTTCTTATATACTAGTAATTGTTTTTCATACTCACTTTTTTTCTTTTCATATTCTTTAATGACTTCATTATCTGGATTGACTATAACCTGTCCAGAATTCCCATCAATTATTAGGAAATCATCATCTTCTATTTTTTGTAATAAATCATTTATTCCTGTAACAGCTGGTATTTCAAGAGTTCTTGCTAAAATAGCAGTATGAGATGTTTTTCCACCAAATTCAGTTATAAAACCAAGAACTTTGTCTTTATTGAAACTTGCTGTATCTGAAGGTGTCAGATCCTTGGATACAACTATTACTTCTTCTGTCATGGAATTGAAATCACATTGTTCTATACCAAGAAGATTGTATATTACTCTCTCGGATACATCTTTTATATCAGATGCTTTTTCTTTCATATATGCATCATCCATATTATTGAAGATTGCAATAAAATTATTGGATACTTCTTTTATGGCTGACTCGGAATTAATTAAGCAATCTTTTATTTTATTAATGACTTGATCTGTGAAAGTGACATCTTCAAGTATTAATTCATGTGCATCAAATATCCTTGCTTCTTTTTCTCCTATTTCTGCTAAAGTTTTATCACGTACTTCTTTTATTTGTTTTTTGCTGCATTCTATGGCTTCATGAAATCTATCTATCTCAGCATTAATATCCTTAATACTTTCTCTAATGATTTCTATATTATGTTCTTTTTTTACTTTTGCCTTAGCTAATACTATTCCTGGTGATATACCAATGCCGCTTAACATTTAATCACGCTCCCGTTAATTTGAACAATTTTTATATTATAATAATAGAACCATTATAATAATTATACAAGTGCAAATGATTGCACCAATAGTTGCAAAAAAATTATATATAATATGCCAACCTTTTTTCATAACAATCTAGATATATTAACAATAATAATTATTTCTGATATTTAATATGAAAAAATTACTAAAAACGGTCTTGAACTATGCCAATACATATGTTATCATATATACATCGTTACATGTAGTTATTAATACTACATAACCCGACCAAGTTAACTATCTATTGAGACAGATAATTACACAGACTATATACTCTATTTTTGACATATTACTCAATACTTATTATTAATATAATTACAATGTTTTATGATGAAAGGAAGATTTTTTATGAAGTTAAAAGTAAAAGACCCAATAAGCGCATTAACACATTTCATTGGAGCGGTTGTTTCTCTACTAGGTGTCATCTTGTTAGTATGGAAATCTTGTCATGTGGCTACTATATGGCATACATTATCTTTTTCTCTATTTGGAGTGAGCCTAGTATTGTTGTACACAGCCAGTACTGTTTACCATATAATTGATAAGCCAAAGTCATTAAGTGTTATTCTTAGAAGAATAGATCATATGATGATTTTTGTATTGATTGCAGGAACATATACACCTATTTGTCTAGTTCCTTTAAGAGATGGTTTTGGATTTACATTACTTACTATTGTTTGGTGTACTGCAGTAGCCGGTGTTCTATTAAAAATATTTTGGATTAATTCACCAAGCTGGTTTTCAGCAGCTATTTATATAATTATGGGATGGTCAGCAGTTCTTGCCATGGGACAAATAAAAGAAACATTACCTCCTAATGGATTCATGTGGTTACTGATAGGTGGAATCATATACACTATTGGAGGTATTATATATGGACTTAAATGGCCTAATTTCAATTCAAAGAAATTCGGTTTTCACGAATTATTTCACCTATTTGTGTTAGGTGGAAGTGTTTGTCATTTTATAATGATGTACAATTATATTATGGTAACAAATTTATAGCTAGCCCTAATCGGGCTAGCTTATTTTTTAGATTTCCATAATCCAGTTTTATTATTTCTTGCTTTCTCTTCAATCTTCACAAAGGTTTTTGAGTATTTCACATCAGGTGGATACGTCATTACACTAGCATATCCTTCTTTTAATAATATAGCATTGAACATTGTATCTTCAAGCTTGCTTTTATCTGGTTCTTCTAACCATATGTACCGTAATAATCTGCCATATTTATCAGTATCACTGACATCTTTTTCTAGATAGACTTGTTTTCCATCTAGTTTCTCTTTGGTAAACTTGCTTGCTTCTTTTCCATAGGGTTGGGGATTTTTTGCATAACGTCCTACAGATTCAGGAGTATTGACTCCTACAAGCCTTACTTTCTTATCTACTCCACCAACTGTAATAACTACAGTATCTCCATCAACTACTCTACTAACTACTCCAACCTCATAATTAGTGTCAATGGTAATGCTATAGAACAAGCTTTTAACAGTCTGGAATAGATCTTTTGCCATATTGACGTTTTTGTCATTAACGTCTACTTGGAAAAAGAATAGGAAAGCCAGTGCAAGAATAGAAGCTACAATCCCCTTAAATTTAATTTTCTTTTTTTTCTTTCGCATATATTTTTATCACTTCCATAGTACAGTCAATATCATATATAAATATTATACCAGAATAATCAATTAATGATATAGTAATATAGACAAGCAGTATAATTATTTAATGAATTTTAATATCAAGCTATGTGGTACAACTTTAGATAATATTTGCAAAGCCTTCATGCTCTTTCCTTGTATAGATATATAATTACCTTTTCTGGAATCATATAGGGCTTTACTTACAACCAAATGGGCTGGTTCAAAGAAAAACTTTTTAAATGATTTAGGCTTTTCGTTATTTGATGCAACCCTAAAAAATTCTGTTTCAACAGGTCCTGGACATACTGCAGTAACATATATTCCTCTACTTTTCAACTCTCTTTCAAGTGCTCTTGAGAAACTGAGAACATAAGATTTGGTAGCTGCATAGACCGCAAACTTAGGTTGAGGTAAAAAAGCGGCAGAAGAAGCTATTTGAATAATCCTTGAAGATTTTTTCATATACTTTAATGTTTCCTGAGTTATATAAGTAAGAGCTTTTATATTAACATCTATCATATTCATATTATCATTCAAATCAATTTCCTCAAAATTACCAATTTTACCAAGACCAGCATTATTGATGAGTAACCTGACATTAGGATTTTCTTCTTGTAATATTTGACTATATTTCTCTAAGCACTCTGTTTTTGATAGATCCAATTCTAATATCTTGAATGATTGTTTATGATATTTTTCTGCTAACTTCTCTAATCTTTCTTTTCTCCTTGCTATTATCCATATTTCATCGAATTTATACCCTTTAGACATACATATCTGTCTAACAAATTCTCTTCCAAACCCTGATGAAGCACCTGTTATAACAGCTATTTTTTTCATTGGATTACACCTTACTTTCATTTTTTCTTTTTATGGACATTTCTAATTGTTTTTCTTTTCTTCTTTATCTTATCATTCTTGTTGGATTTCTTCTTAGTATTACCATAACTATTTTTATTATTATAGCCTATATTACTTCCTTTTGGTCTTATTAGACACTCCTTGTCATAACCAATTAAATCTTCTCTGCCTGTTATAATCAACGCCTCATGTACTAATCTATAATTTTTAGGATTCCTATATTGTATCAACGCTCTTTGCATTGCTTTTTCATGAGGAGATTTTGGTACAAATACTTTTTCCATTGTTCTTGGGTCAAGTTCTGTATAATACATACATGTAGATAAGGTAGAAGGTGTTGGATAAAAATCTTGTACCTGCTCAGGCATATATCCCAGATCTCTTAAATAAATTGCAAGGTCAACTGCTTGGTTAAGGTCAGACCCTGGATGACTTGACATAAGATATGGAACTAAAAATTGTTTTTTATTTAATTTTTTATTTATGTCATTATATTTTTTAACGAATTTATTGTATACGTTAACCTTAGGTTTACCCATTTTTTCTAATACTTTATCGGATATATGCTCTGGTGCAACCTTCAACTGCCCAGATACATGATGTTCAACTAACTCCTTGAAAAAAGTATCATCTTTATCTTTCATCAAATAATCGAATCTGATACCTGAACGTACAAAGACTTTTTTAACCTTTGGCAGCTCTCTTAGCTTTCTTAACAGAGTTAAGTAATCAGAGTGATCTACTTTTAGATTATTACATGGCTCTGGAAACAAACATTGCTTATCTTTACAAGCACCATATTTTAATTGCTTTTCACAAGCAGCATGTCTAAAATTGGCAGTTGGACCACCTACATCATGAATATAACCTTTAAAGTCTTTATCCCATATAATATCCTTTGCTTCACTTATTATTGACTTATGACTTCTCGTTTGTACTACTCTTCCTTGATGGAATGTAAGGGCACAAAAGCTACATCCTCCAAAACAACCTCTATTACTTATTAAACTGAATTTTACTTCTTTGATAGCAGGGATTCCTCCATCTTTTTCATATATAGGATGATAATCTCTCATATATGGTAAAGCGTATATACTATCCATTTCTGATTGGTCCAGTGGCGTAGAAGGAGGATTCTGTATAATATACTCATTATCTTTATATTGTTCAACCAATCTCTTTCCATTATAGAAATCAGTATTATTATATTGAATCATAAAACTTTCTGCATATTTTTTCTTATCTTTCATAATTTCTTGATAAGAAGGCAATTCAATATAATCATACGCATCTTCAAGATTTTTTGATTTATATGCTGTCCCTTTTATATAAGTTATATCTTTGATGTCAATACCACTATCAAGAGCTTCTGCTAATTCTATGATCGATTTTTCGCCCATTCCATATAATAGAATATCTCCCTGTGAATCAAGTAGTATTGAACGCTTGACTTTGTTGCTCCAATAATCATAATGAGCTAATCTTCTTAAACTAGCCTCTATTCCGCCTAATATTATAGGAACATCTTTATATGCTCTTTTTATCAGATTTGAATAAACGATTGTAGCTCTATCAGGTCTTTTCTCAATTACTCCACCTGGTGTATATGCATCCTTTTGTCTTCTTTTCTTTGCTACACTATAATGATTAACCATAGAATCAATATTACCAGCCGAGACCAAAAAACCTAATCTAGGTCTTCCAAAAACAGTAATATCCTCGGTAGTATCCCATCTTGGTTGAGGAATAATTCCGACTTTATAACCGTAAGCCTCTAAATATCTGCTTATGATTGCTACTCCAAAAGACGGATGATCTACATATGCATCTCCACAAATAAATGCGAAATCAACCTCTTCCCATCCTCTTTTTTCCATATCTGCTTTACTTATCGGTAAAAAATCTTTTGTCATTTTTATCTATCCTTTACTAGGCTTTTATCTATTTTGTTGAATGTTACAGTAAATATGGTCTTATTTTCTTTACTGCTAACACTGATATCGCCATCATTTAATTCTACTATTGTCTTTGCTATGGCAAGACCTAATCCAGAGCTATCTGAGTCATGCGCCCTTGATTGTTCAATCTTATAAAATCTATTGAAAATGAATTCCTGTTGATACCCAGGTATTATATTATCATAATTAATAAAATGAATATATATCTTTTCACCTTCTGATTCAAGATTTATATCAATATATTTACTGTTTTCACCGCTATAACGTACCGCATTTGAAATTAGATTCTCAAATACACGGAATAATAATTTACTATCTGCTTGAATCTCATATTTCTCTTTTCCAAAATGTAATCTGCACTCTAGATCCTCTTTCAAAAAAAATGGATAGTATTCAACTACTAATTGTTTTAATAATTCTTTTACATTAATATTAACTTTTTCAACTTCAATGCTGGAAGAATTATACTTAGTATAATTAAACAACTGTTCTATCATGTTCTTTAATTGAATGGTCTTCTTGAAAGCTATATCTGTGTAATATCTAAGTTCTACTTCGTCTTTATAATTATCATTATTAATCAATTCAAGATAACCGTAAATAGAAGTTAATGGGGTTTTTAAATCATGAGATAATCCTGTTATCAGATAATTTTTACTCTCCGTTGCTTCCTGTTCTTCTCTAATCAATGTTTCAATCTGATCTGCCATATTATTGATATTATTTGCAAGTTGTCCTAATTCATCTTTGTTTATCTTTTCAATTTTGGCATCAAAATTACCCTTTGCTATTTCATTTACATTATAGGATATTTTATCAATATACTTGATTATCCTAGAAACTAGAATCAGCAAATATACTATAAATAATATTACTCCTGCAAAAATTATTGCTTGTTGGATTGTAATATACCTAGTTATGGTATTATATAGCTTTCGTACTGGAGATTTGTATCTATTATTATAAATTATTTTATACATTATATATAAAGTAATTACACTCAGCAAAAAACTTTCCACACAGATAATAACTACTTTGAATCTAATACTTTTGAGTAGTCTATTTTTCAATTTTATAACCTACTCCCCATATAGTTTTTATATATCTTGGATTCTTGGAATTATCGTTCAACTTTTCTCTTATATTCCTAATATGAACCATTACATTATTGTTAGCCTCATAATATTTGTCATCCCAGATTTTTTCAAATATTTTTTCGCTACTATAGACTTTACCTCTATTATGGGCTAATAGAACTAATATATCATATTCTGTAGGTGTCAGTTTTATTTCATTATCCCCTATTGATACAACATGGCTATCAAGGTCTATTAAGAGATCATTCACTATAATAGTATTGTCTTTGTCAATGCTAGTATTATTTAGATACAAGTATCTCCTAAGTTGTGAACGAATTCTAGCAGTTAATTCCATCATATTGAAAGGCTTACATAAATAATCATCTGCTCCAATGCTTAATCCAACTACTTTATCTATATCTTGTGATTTAGCACTTAACATAATTATGGGCACATTCTTCTTCAATCTAATCTGTCGGC
Source organism: Vallitalea guaymasensis (assembly GCF_018141425.1). Classification (NCBI taxonomy): domain Bacteria; kingdom Bacillati; phylum Bacillota; class Clostridia; order Lachnospirales; family Vallitaleaceae; genus Vallitalea; species Vallitalea guaymasensis. The sequence goes on along the minus strand of NZ_CP058561.1, from coordinate 5,157,987 downwards.
AAACCTCTAAACCATCCATATTGGGTAGCATAATATCCAATATGACTATTTGAATATCTACACTCAATGCCATATCCAAGCCAATCTGCCCATCATAAGCTTGATATATATTAAATCCTTCATTCTCCAAGTTTTTTTTAATCAGTTCTGATATTTCCTTTTCATCTTCAACAACTAATACATTAATATCTTCCATTTATAATCCCTATCCTAATAATCTTTTGTATAACCTTGTATTATGCTATTATGCATCCTTTTTATCTCTAAACGAGGATAATAACTCATTATAATCATTGATATAATAATCAGCCAAATCTTTCTTTTCATCATCCATATTTTTTGAATAGTCATCATAGATAGTACATACTTTCATTCCTGCTTCTTTTCCAGATATAATACCTTTTGGTATGTCTTCAAAAACAAGACATTCCTCTGGTTCTACACCCAAATCTTCTGCTACTTTTAGATAGATATCAGGAAAAGGCTTACCCCTGTCCACTTCACATGATGTTCGTATTGAAGTAAAATAATCAGCCATATCATACTTATCAATAACAACATTAACAAGGTCTTTTGAGTTGCTTGATCCAATACCCATTGCAATATCTTTCTGGGATAGGTAATCAAGAAAATCAATAATACCTGTTTTTAACTCTACTTTATTAATATAATAATCCCATGCCATATCGTTCCAAGTTTTCTTTATCTCTTCAATAGATTCGGGAATTTCAAATGTCTCCTTGAAATAATGAGCAGTTTCGGTAAAACTCATACCTTCTATTTTATCTTGCAAATCATCTGGAAGTTCTATATTATATCTTCCAAGATATTCTATATCAATAGATTCCCAGAACCACATTGAATCAACCAAAGTCCCGTCAAGATCAAATAACACAGCTTTTATGTTTTTTAGCATATTTATCACCCTTCTATATAAAATTTTGATTTCAAACTAATATTATTCAATTATAGCATAACCGTGAACAACATTCCTATATCAAAATATTTCAATTCCAAGTTATCTTACATATATCTCCAGCCTGGGTAATATTTGTTCTTAAGTAAATTATTAGCCTTTTTTGCGAATCCCAAAGGATAATTTTGGGTGCATACTAAATTCCATCCTTTAGCTCCTTCTACCTGCAATGTCTCTCCTTTCAGATACCTTATTACATTATCGTACATTATATCCAAGTTCACAATGTTTTTGAATTGCTCTCTAGTCAATGAACAGGCAAATGCTTGAGATGGTTCAAATCTATTCTTTTTTATATCTCCCATATATAGTCCTGTCCTAAGCAAACGAAGTCCCTTAAGTACAGGAATTTCTTTTGGCATATAATATAGTTTTTCATTTATTACTTGAAGCCTGCTCCTATCAAACTTAACATTGAGGTATTCTTTTTCAAAATCTACAAATACGGAATATTCCTTTTCTCTAGTATCCATTTTATATTTTTTGAATATCTTTGTTGTTTCAGATTCTTTTTTATATAATAGCGCTACAAAATGACCTTCACCTTTAATCTTATGGGGCCATAATCTTACCGTTTTGCTTAAATCGTACTTGTCACTAGAAGACCACTCAGTCTTTCCTCTATCAAATCCATCAAAATCAGGTAAGTTAGCTAGTTCAAAATCCTCATGTTCATCCAAAAACTTACTAATTGTCTTTTCATTTTCACTAGGGGAAAAAGTACATGTAGAATACATCATGTATCCACCAGGTTTCAACATTTCAGCTGCAAATGGCAATATACCATTTTGAATATCACTATAGTATTCAACAGATTCTTCACTCCAATTTTTAATCATTGAATTATCTTTACGAAACATCCCTTCACCAGAACAAGGGGCATCTATTAAGATTTTATCAAAATACTCAGGAAAATAATTACTTAATTTTTCTGGAGTCTCACTAAGCACTATACTATTACTGATACCTGCTAATTCAATATTCTTAAGTAAACTTTTTGCTCTAGAAGCACTGATATCATTAGATACGAGGACGCCTGTACCCTTAAGTTTTGCTCCTAATTCTGTACTTTTACCTCCCGGTGCAGCACATAAGTCAAGAACTTTGTCATAGGGTTCTATACCAAAAAGTTCTGCTGGTGTCATGGCACTAGGCTCTTGCAAGTAGTAAAGACCTGCATAATAATATGGATGCTTGGAAGGCAAATCCTCCTTTGCATAATAATATCCATTGGAAATCCAATGAATTTTATCTAGATGAAAAGGTGCAATTTTACCAAATTCCTCTGTATCTATTTTTAAGTTATTAACCCTTAAACCATGCAAGCGTTCTTCATTGAATGATTCTATATATTCTTCATATTCATCCTTCAATAACCCTTTCATTTTTGCTATATATTTATCAGGTAAATTCAAATCCAGGTCTCCTTTCTATGTCAAATATAAGGAATTATTCTCTATCTATTATTTTTAACTTGAAATCCAAATAATCGCATGATACCAATATATATTCTATATCATCTACAACACCTTGGAGTCCCATTTTAAAACTTTCTTCTCCATGTAAATGACCATATATGACTTTATCAACGTTATATTCGTTATATAATCTAGTGAAATCAGAAGGTTCCAATTTGTCATTGGTTGGAGGAAAGTGTGACATCACATATATTTTATTAACTTGCTCTCTTATACTTTTCAGGGCTATCTCCATACGATTGACTTCTCTATTGTACAACTTTTCGTCATCCTTGGTGAACTTAGTCTCATTAGGGCATATCCAACCCCTAGTTCCACAAATAGCAATATTATTATATATAATACTGTTATTCTGTATGAAATCCAACTCCTTATACATTGTTGATACTTTGCTTAGAGAGTTCCACCAATAATCATGATTTCCTTTAACCAATATTTTCCTGCCTGGTAACTGTGATATGAATTTTATGTCTTCACTTGCTTCCTCTAATTTCATTGCCCAAGATATATCACCGGGAACTAGAACAAGATCATCATCTTTCACTCTTTTTTCCCAATCATTCTTTATTTTAATATAATGTTTGTCCCAATGTTGTCCAAAAACTTTCATAGGCTTATCATTACTAAAACTCAAATGCAAATCACCTATTGCATAAATCATATAAACATCCTTTCATAAATGCTGCAAACAAATACTGTCAAATCAGACTTTGAGCTTTGTATCCAGCAGCTAGCATATCCAATCTCTTATTAAATTTATCTAGCTGTTCAAAATTACCTTTATCCCATAGATCATAAAATTCTTCTTGAATATGTTCTACTTCTTTTATATCGTCACATACTTTATGCAGATTCTGAATATTATTCAATATATCCGCAATAACACTAGACTTGAGCTGGAATAGATTCTGTGCTTTTATTATCTCATTTCTTATTATAGACATTTCTTGGTCTAATTTAAACGCTGCTTCAGCAGCATTAGTCAATCTCTTCTGAATCTCTTCTGGAATGTTATGCTCATATTTGTACTGCAATGAATGCTCAATGGTAGCCCAGAAATTCATAGATAAGGTTCTTATCTGAATCTCCGCCTTTATCCTCTTGGCACCTAGCGCTGTATGAACATCATAATATACTATCATATGATAGCTTCTATAACCACTTTTTTTAGTATTTGATATATAATCTATTTCATCTTTGATCTCCATATCTTTTCTGCTTCTTATTATGGCTACTACCTTATCAATATCCTCAACGAATTGACATAAGATCCTGATACCTGCTATATCTTCAATCTTAGCCTCTATCTCATTGAGGGGTATGTTTTTTTTCTTAGCTTTTTCTAGTATATTTGATATCTTCTTAACTCTGCCAGTAACATATTCTATAGGTGAATATTGTCCTAATCTTCTATTTTCATGTACTATACTAGCAAATTTAACTTTTAATTCCTCTACTGCTTGCTGATATGGAATTAATATCTGCCTCCATAATTGAATTTCCAAGATGCACCACTCCTTGTAAATATTTAAATTTACTCCATAAAAAACCAGTATCATTAATATTATACCATACGTAAACAAAAAAATAGACTTAATTAAAAAGTTTTCTCTATTTTATTCTCTTCCATATATCTTAGTATCCAATAAGGGTTTATCCAAAATTCATCAGAAATATTTTTTATAGGTAAAGATATCCCTAAGTGAAGATGAACTTCAAATTTTCCACAGGTACCTTCCTCACCATAACCGCTATTGCCCATATACCCAATAATATCACCTGCTTTTACTTTACTTCCTTCATCTATACCTTCTTCATATTTATCAAGATGAGCATAATAAAAATATCCTCCATGAGGGGCTCTGATTCCTACTCTCCAACCTCCTAATTCCAGCCAACCGATTTTTTCTACATCTCCATCAGTCATGCTGACAATGGGAAAATACCCTCGTTCATCTTTACTGTCAATTATATCTGTACCATAATGCTTTCTTTCACCACCATATGATCTATCTGCTTTCCATGAATTACAGTACCAATAACTTCTTGAATCTTCTCTCTTATTCTCTGGTATAGGAAAATATTTTATATCAGATAAAACCATACTGTATAATTTCTGTACAGCGCTTATATCATGGACTTTATCATAATATTTTTCATCATAATCAAAAGTGACGCTATCTACTTCATAATTATTATATTTCATATATGAAGAGAAAAATTTAATGAAATCTATGTTGTTATCTTCACAATAAGTTTTAATTTCTTTAATGGATTCATCAGTTATATTGAATTCAGCTATCTTATCTGCTTCATCCAAGGATTCAATTTTAATATGTTCTATTTTCTTATTATCTCTATTATATAATCTTTCTAATAACATTGAATTAAAAAAAGCGATAATAAAAATAAAGATCAAAAGTTTATATATAGTATTTTTCATATACAATAATTAATCCTAGTTTTTATATAATATATGATTTGGGAAAGTTAAAATATAACTGTTAAGATAAATAAGCTGCTTTATAATATCATAATAATGTATTATAAAACAGCCTTATATACGAATAACTACATACTCTATTCTCTTTCATCTACGATTAGGTTTGCTCCATCTGCTGCACTTGTAGCTAAACTGTCACATCTTTCATTTTGAGGGTGTGAAGCATGTCCTTTAACCCAGTTAAAAGTAACATCATGATTATCTTTTGCAGATAATATTTTTTTCCATAGGTCTACATTCTTGACATCTTCTTTCTTTTTCCCCCTCTTCCAATTATTCTTTATCCAATTACTCAACCAACCTTCGTTAAATGCTTTTACAATATATTGAGAATCTGTATATAAATTAACCTTACATGGCTTTTTTAGTGCTTCCAATCCTCTTAGAACACCCATTAATTCCATTCTATTATTTGTTGTTTTTTTATAACCACATGATAATTCTTTAACGTGTTTATTTCCTTGCCCATCAAAATATTCTAAAACAACTCCATAACCTCCAGGTCCATCTGGATTTCCTCTACAAGCACCATCAGTATAAATATTAACTTCTAACATAATTATCCTCCAAAATAGTATTCTATGTAATACTATCTAATTTTTATAACCTCATTTTAACATAATTTACTAAAAGTGTATATAAAATTATAATCTTGTTAGAAAAAGTCTTCTATTATTCAAAAAACCCTCTAAAAATAAGAGGGTTTTAAGGCATTATATCTTTAATAGTTTAATCTGGTAAATTCTAACTGTCAAATTTATTATTCTTTAAAGCAATTCTTAAACAAAAGCCAAAACCACCCCATAAGAACAATATACTGAATATGCAAAAAATAATTGAATCAACACCCATTACTTTTCACTCCTTTTCTTTAAAGATGATTCAAAGCTGCTAGAGCCTTTGAATGAAGATATTATTAAACCAACAACTACTGTCATTATAATAACTCCAACTCCATATGTCATTAGAGAAGCAAAAGAATAACCTTCATATGGTTTCTGAATATCTTCAATAATCTTGAATACTGTCATAATACCTAGAAGGAGTGGTGTAATAACCTTAATACTCACTTGCCACCAATTACCAACAGCAAAATCCGATATTGGATTAACGTATTCTCTAATACTCTTAAGATTGAAGAACCAACCTACTAAAATAGTTTCTATCAAACCTGCTACAGCCACACCATAATTATTCAAGAAATGGTCTGCTATATCAAGAACATATAATCCAGCACCTGTGGCAAAGATAGTTGAAATTATGAAACCAAAACCACAAATGATTGCTAATGATTTAATTCTTTTTATATTAAATTTATCTGAAACAGCAGATATTGTTGTCTCAATAATTGATATACTTGATGATACTCCTGCAAAGAATAATGAAACAAAGAATAATACACCAAATATATGATTAAAATTAGGTAACCCGTTTATAGCAGCTGGGAAAACCACAAATGCAAGTCCAACTCCACCATCTGCAACATCTGCAACTGCTTGACCATTATTGAAAGCCATATTTCCAAGAATACTGAATACTGCTATTCCTGATAAAAGACTGAATGAACAGTTTCCAAATGCTGTAATGAATGCATTGTTGACAATATCAGATTTCTTAGGTAAATAACTGGAGTATGCTAACATTATACCGAAACATATACTTAATGAATAGAATATCTGTCCATAAGCAGCTACCCATACACGTCCATCCAGTATTTTACTAAAATCTGGCTTGAAGAAATAATTTAGCCCGTCAAATGCACCTGGTAATGTAAGTCCTCTTATAGTGATGATAACAATTGAAATAAATAAGATTGGCATAAATACTTTATTAGCTTTTTCTATACCTTTTTTAACTCCTAGTGCCAATACTATGAAGTTGACAGCCCATATAGCTAATAATGGTACTAATAAGTCAAGATGTAATCCTCCTAAATCAAATGGTGAATCAGATAAATGTAGAAAACTGTAAAAGAATGATTTAGTATCTTCACCCCATGATAGATTGAATGAAAATAATACATATCTTAAAGTCCATGCAATAATAGCCATATAATAAACTGCAATGGCAAATGCAATCATAGTCTGCCACCAACCTAATTTTTGCCATTTAGCATTTAATCTACCAAACACACCTGGAGCAGATGTTCTCATCTTATGTCCTAAACCGAATTCTAAAATAAGAAGTGGTATACCTGCTGTAATCAATGCTATGAAATAAGGTATAAGAAATGCTCCTCCTCCATTTTCTGCAACTGTATAAGGAAATCTCCATATATTCCCTAATCCTATTGCTGAACCTATGGCAGCTAATATAAATCCTACCCTAGATCCCCATTCCTCTCTTTTTGCCATGTTATAATCTCCCTTTCTGTATATAACTAGTATATCTATTTATTCTTTATATATTATACTAATACTATTTTAATTCAGATAGTTATATTGATTATTAAAATAAACTTAATTGATTGGATTGTGGCATACCATCCAATATATGATTTTGTTTCATAATCTCAATAACTGTTTTACTAATCTTAGTCCTTTGTCTAAGCTCATCAATGGATAGGAATATACCATCTTTCCTAGCATTTACAATATTATCAGCAGCTTTTTCTCCAAGACCCTGTATAGCACTAAGTGATGGCATAATGCCTTCATCCAGTACTTGGAACAATTTTGATTTAACCTTATATAAATCAATAGGTACGAAATTAATCTTTCTTGCATACATCTCCTGGACAATTTTCATATCCTTCAAGGTATCTTTATCTTTTTTGGATAATTCGTTAAATCTTGATTTATAATCTTTTATGTATGTATCTACTTTCTCTTTTCCATGACACATTAATTCATAATCAAAATCTGATGCTCTGATACTGAAATATGTTGCATAATAAGCCTCAGGATAATATACTTTGAAATAAGCAATTCTATATGCCATCATAACGTATGCAACAGCATGGGCTTTCGGGAACATATATTTAATTTGCTTACATGACCATATATACCAATCAGGTACACCATTAGATGTCATAATTTCTTCCCATTCAGGCTTTAGACCTTTACCTTTTCTTACACTTTCCATTATAGTAAAAGACAATTCCTTATCCAATCCCATATTTATAAGATATACCATGATATCGTCACGAGATGATATTACTTCACCAATTGTGGCTTTTCCATCTCTGATTAATTCTTGGGCATTATTCAACCATACATCGGTTCCATGGGATAGAACGGATATTTTACATAACTCTGAAAAAGTTGTAGGTTTTGTATCAAGCAACATCTGAATAACAAAGTCAGTACCAAACTCTGGTATTCCAAGAGAACCAAGGGGACAACCATCTATATCTTCTGGTTTTATAGAAAGAGCTTCAGTGCTTGTAAATAGTGAAGCAACCTTAGGTTCATCCAATCTGATTTTCTGAGCATCCAATCCAGTAATATCTTCAAGCATTCTTATCATCGTAGGATCATCATGACCTAATATATCTAATTTTAATAAGTTATGGTCAATTGAGTGATAATCAAAATGAGTTGTTATCGTCTTAGTTGTCATATCATTAGCTGGTCTTTGAACTGGAGTGAATTTGTATATTTCCTCACTAGTTGGAACAACAATAATTCCACCCGGATGCTGTCCTGTTGTACGTCTTGCCCCTGTACAACCTGCTATAAGTCTATTAACTTCAGCATTTCTGACATTAACCCCTTTTTCATCAAAATACTTCTTAACAAAACCATAAGCAGTTTTTTCAGCCAAAGTTCCAATAGTTCCAGCTCTAAAAACATGACCTTTTCCAAAAATAACCTCTGTATAATCATGTGCTTTACTTTGATATTCTCCTGAAAAGTTAAGATCTATATCAGGCTCTTTATTCCCTTTAAAACCTAAGAAAGTTTCAAAGGGTATGTCATGACCGTCTTTTATTAGATCAGCCCCACATTTAGGACATTTTTTATCTGGTAAATCACATCCTGAGTTACCAGCATTCTTCTTAACTATCTCAGAATCAAAATCACTGTACTTGCAGTCAGGGCACACATAATGAGGCGATAAAGGATTTACTTCAGTAATACCTGCCATAGTAGCTGCAAATGATGAACCAACTGAACCCCTAGAACCAACTAGATATCCATCCTCGTTGGATTTCCACACTAATTTTTGGGCTATGATGTACATAACCGCAAAACCATTGGATATTATTGAATTCAATTCACGTTCAAGACGTTCTTCAACAATTTCTGGTAATGGGTCTCCATATATGGACTTAGCTTTAGTCTCACAGATATTCCTGAGATCTTCCTCAGAACCTTCTATGACCGGTGGGTATTTATCTGGAGGTACAGGGTCAATTTTTTCTATCATATCTGATATTTTTCTAGTGTTGTCAATAACTACTTCTCTAGCTTTTTCTTCACCTAGATAAGCAAATTCCTTTAGCATTTCTTCAGTAGTCCTAAAATATAGTGGCGGTTGTTCATCAGCATCTTTAAATCCTTGGCCAGCCATAATAATACGCCTATAGACTTCGTCACCAGGATCAAGAAAATGAACATCACAAGTAGCAACTACTAATTTATTATGCTCTTCACCAAGTTTAATAATCTTCTTATTGATTTCTATAAGTTCTTCTTTACCATCTACTCTTCCATTTCTTATCATGAACTCATTGTTCATCAATGGTTGAATCTCTAGATAGTCATAAAAATTAACAAGCCTATCAATTTCTTCCTTTGGTCTATCCTCAAGAACAGCTTTGTAAAGCTCACCTGCTTCACAGGCAGAACCAATCAATAGCCCTTCTTTATATTCTAGATAAACACTCTTAGGAATTCTTGGCTTTCTGAAAAAATAATCTATATGGGATTTAGAAATCAACTCATAAAGATTTCTAAGTCCTACAAGATTCTTAGCTAATATAATGGCATGATAATACTTCAACTTTTTGACGTTTTTAGTTGCTTCATGAGAATATGTTTCCAATTCTTCTAGGTCATAGATATTCTTATTTTTGAGCATACTGATAAACTGTATAAAAATCTTTGCTGTTGCCATTGCATCATCTACTGCTCTATGATGATTATCAAGTTTTATACTTAATTTTTTGGTAATAGTATTAAGCTTGTAGTTATTCAAATCAGGAAGGAGCACTCGTCCAAGTTCCAGTGTGTCAAGTACTGTATTATCAACACTAATATTAATTTCCTTACAGAAATACCTAATAAAATTAATGTCAAAATCAGCATTATGGGCTACTAGGACTGAATTACCAATAAAGTCCATAAACTTTGGTAGAATTTCCTTATATTTAGGTGCCTTAGCCACCATATCATCGGTTATGCCTGTAAGCTTAACTACTTCCTCGGGAATCATCCTCTCTGGATTAACAAAGGTACTGAATTCATCAATAATCTCCCCGTTTTTTACTTTTATTGCACCGATTTCAGTTATTCTGTCTTTCCCAGGATAGAATCCAGTAGTCTCAAGATCGAATACTACATACTCATCATCTAAACTTTGTTTATTAGAATTTTGTACGATAGATTTCAGGTCATCAACCAAATATGCTTCTACACCATATATAATCTTGATATCATTACCACTAGCAGTATGAAAAGCCTCAGGAAAAGCTTGGACAACTCCATGATCCGTTATTGCAATAGCATCATGGCCCCATGCAATAGCTTGTTTAACTAAAGCTGTTGCACTTACCACACTATCCATATCGCTCATTTGAGTATGAGCATGGAGTTCCACCCTTTTGTCTTTACTTAAGTCAAGACGTTTGATTCTAAAATCATTAATTTCCATGATTGCTCTTGCCATAACAGTCATTTCTTTTGAAAAAGTATCAAACTGTAAGTTGCCTTTTACTCTTACTGATTTTCCTTTTACTAGTCTATCACTTACTTGCTCTTCAAATTGGTCTTTCTTGATAAAACATTTTGCGGTTATTGAATCTTTATCGTTAGTTAAATCGAATGCTACTATATACTTATCATTCTTTATTTCTCTACTCTCAACACTGATTATGATACCATCAAAAATCAGGTCATCAATCTCATTGTCTATTTCCTCAATAGGAGTAATCTCTCCACCAAATTTTCTACCATATATCATTTTACTGTCTTCTACATTTTTTGATGCTTGCTGTTTTTTATCACTTGTTGAAGTACTATTTGGATAAGGAGCATTACTTAGTATTTTAGTAACAAATTCTTTCTCTCTTTCTTCTCTCTTCTTAACGAATTTTTTATTATTCTCTATAGCTTTTTCGTTAACCTTAAAAGAAACAGAAGTATTAATGTTAAACCTGCCATTAATTATCTCTTCGATTCTTTTATCTACTTCTTTGTCTTTCAAAAAGTCTATAGTATTATTGTTTAGAGTAATAATTACATTATCATCTTCAACTTCAATATCTGCTTTTCTTAAAATACCAAAGCAAATAGGACTGAACTGTTTTAACTCGTATAAAATACTATCCCCATACAGTAATAATAATTTATTCAAATCATATTTTACGTTATACTCACATATGATTCTGACTGTTAAATCAGAGTTAGCACATAAATTATTTTCTATCTGTTTTTCAACTTGGCGTATAAATTTTATATGAACTATGTTGTTGAAAACTACATAGACCTGCAATTCTTTTACCTTTGTGTTAATGACAACACGTTTCACCAAAGCATTATCAAAATACATAGCTATACTATCATTAAGATGCATATCGTCAAAAACTTCTACAAAACATTTGCTCATATAAAATCAACTCCTTACGTGTTACTTCGTATACTTTTCAATTTCTATGGCAAGTTCATCAATCAATCTATCCTCAGGTACTTTTTTTATAACTTCACCTTTTCTAAAGATGAGACCAACCCCTTTACCACCAGCTATACCAAGGTCTGCCTCTTTTGCTTCACCAGGACCATTAACTACGCAGCCCATAACAGCAATTTTTATCTTCTTCTCAAGATTACCGAATCTTTTCTCAACCATGTTAGCTAATTTAATAAGGTCTATCTGTGTCCTTCCACATGTGGGACATGACACAATTTCTATGTGATTTTTCTCGCGCAGGTCAAGTGTTTCTAAGACTTTTTTAGCTACTCTGACTTCTTCTACAGTATCTCCTGTTAATGATACTCTTATTGTGTCACCTATTCCACCAGCTAATATTACACTAAGTCCAACTGCTGATTTGATAGTACCAGACCATATGGTACCAGCTTCTGTTATACCTACATGCAAAGGATAATTGACGGCTTCTGCAACAAGTTGATGAGCCTTGATTGCCATAGGCACATTTGAAGATTTTAACGATATGACTATATTATCATATCCCATATCTTCTATTATCTTTACATTGTTAACAGTGCTTTCCACCAATCCTTCTGCAGTTACATGACCATATTTATCCAGGATATGTTTTTCAACTGAGCCACTATTAATTCCAATTCTAATAGGAATATTATCAACTTTAGCTCTTTCAACTACCTTATTGACTCTTTCTAGATTACCTATATTAGATGGATTAATTCTTATTTTATCAGCACCATAGTCCATCGACATCAAAGCTAGTTTATAATCAAAATGAATATCTGTAACTAGAGGAATATGTATCCTTTTTTTGATCTCATAAACTGCTTTTGCGGCTTCCATATCTGGTACAGCAACTCTTATTATATCACAACCTTCTTCTTCTAAGGTAAGGATTTGTTTAACAGTTGCTTCTATATCATGGGTCTTGGTATTTGTCATAGACTGAATAAGTATGGGATTACCTCCACCAATGACCTTATCACCTATTTTTACTACTTTTGTATTATCTCTATACATTATATCCCTCCTTTTTTTAGACATAAAACACAAGGGCTTTCTCAATATATATTACATCAATATTAAGATAGACCCTTAGATTATTTATACAGATTATTATTCTATTTAAAATACATTACTAAAGTCATTAAATAACATAAATACCATCAATACCATTAATAATACAAATCCAATAAAGTTGACATATGCTTCTTTTTCTCGATTAATAGGTTTTTTCCTTATTGCCTCTATTAGTAGAAACACTAGTCTTCCTCCATCAAGAGCTGGTAAAGGTAATAAATTCATAACCCCAAGGTTGGCACTTAACAAAACAATATAGGATGATATAGTCATGAATACTTGTTTTATACCATATTTAACGCTTTCAGTATAACCTTTACTTATCTCTGAAATGATTCTTACAGGTCCACCAAAGTCCTGTCTAGTCACTTCTCCTCTAAAAATCATACCTAAACTTATAAATACTGTCTTAATCCAGAATATAACTTTAATAAATCCATATTTTATGATTTGGAGAATATTACCTTGATTCATTTTGGCAGGTGAAATACCAATTAAATGTCTACCGTCTTGTTCAACAGGCTTTATATTAGCTACGTAAGTCTTTCCATCTCTTTTATAGGTTATATCTAGATTCTCACCTTTTTTCAGATTTATATATAAACCTATTTCATCGTATGATACAATATTATGATTATCTATTTTTACTATCCTATCTCCTGGTTGCATCCCTGCTTCATATGCAGGGGAACCTTCTGTTACCTTATCAACAGTAGTAGTGTAATCACCCATATTACCAACAATTATACAAGCGAAAAGAAAAGCTAATAAAATGTTAAAAGCAGCACCAGCTACAACAACGACAATCCTTGCTCCAACTGATTTGTTAGAAAAGGCTCTAGGATCATCTTCAACCGCTTCATCTTCACCAAGCATTTTACAATACCCACCAAAAGGTAACAACCTAATAGAGTATAACGTATCTCCTCTTTTTATACCGACAAGTTTTGGTCCCATACCAATGGCAAACTCTTCAACAAGTATGCCATTTTTTCTTGCCGCAAGGAAGTGACCTAACTCATGTACAAGAACAAGCAACCCAAATATCAAGATTGCAACAACAATATTCATATAACCATTCATTCCTTTCCATTATTTACTCTCTATCCCCATTTACTTTCAATAATCTCATAAGTTTCTTTTTCTGCTTCAAAAATATTTGTTAGTGATGGATTTTTTATATTACAATGTTTATCCATAGCATATTCAATTATTTCAGGAATTTCAAGAAATCTTACTTTGTCTTCTAAAAATTTTTTTACTGCTAATTCATTAGCTGCATTTAATACTGATAGTATAGAACCACCTTCTTCAAGTGCTCTATAAGCTAATTCAAGACATCTGAAGGTTTTGATATCAGGCTCTTCAAATGTCAAACTAGCTACTTTAAATAAATCAAGTTTCCTAATATTATTCTCTACCCGCCTAGGATAATTGAGAGCGTATTGTATTGGAATCCTCATATCTGGAACACCTAATTGTGCAATCACTGAACCATCATTATATTCTACCATTGAATGAATAATGCTTTGTGGATGCACAACAACTTGAATCTGATCAGGTGCTACATCAAAAAGCCATTTTGCTTCTATAACTTCTAGTCCTTTATTCATAAGTGTAGCTGAATCAATTGTTATTTTAGGACCCATTGACCAATTAGGATGATTAAGTGCTTGCGCTTTAGTTATATCCTTTAATTGTTCTGTATTTTTCCCTCTGAATGGTCCTCCTGAAGCTGTTAACAAAATTTTGCTAACTTCTTTTTTATTCTCTCCTTTTAAGGATTGAAATATAGCAGAATGTTCACTATCCACTGGAAAAATATTTACTTTATATTCTTTTATCAAATCCATAATTATTTGACCAGCTGTAACCAATGTCTCTTTATTAGCTAAAGCTATATCTTTGGATGCTTTTATGGCTTCAACCGTAGGTCTGATACCTATCATACCTACTACAGCTGTAACAACTATATCAACCTTCTCTAAGGTAGCAACTCTAATGAGTCCATCCATTCCGCTTAATACTTCTACTTTGCTTCCAATCTTTTTTTTGAGTATAGAAGCTTTTTGTTCATCCATTACTGCTACTACTTGTGGTTTTACCAATTCAATCTGTTTCTCTAATAAATCTATATTGGTATTTGCAGTCAACCCTAATATCTGTATGTCATTCTGCTTACAAACAATATCAATTGTCTGTTTACCAATTGAGCCAGTGGACCCTAGAATAGATATCTTTTTCAATTTATTCTCCTCTTCCAAATAACCTACTATATTTGATTTATATATTTAATATATTTTTTTATATAATTAATTATTTCTTTTAATCCAATAATATTATAAAAAATTGATTAGCACTTAAAAACTACATAATAAAAAATTTCATAATATAATATACAAAAGGTGCCGTGAAGATTATACTATCCAATCTATCTAATATACCTCCATGACCTGGCATAATAGTACCAAAATCTTTTATGTTGTTCTGTCTTTTCATAGCTGATGCAGCTAAATCTCCTATTTGTGATAATACAGAACCAATTCCTCCAATAAATATAAAAGGTATTAGTTTTATAGGATCTGTCAATTCACCAATATTAAGTAATATGATACCATAAATAACTGAAAAAACCGTAGCTCCAACAATACCGCCAATAGAACCTTCAATACTTTTTTTGGGACTCAGTTTTTCTGCTAACCTATGTTTACCAAAATTAACTCCAACAAAATAGGCCACTGTATCACTACCAAAAGCAACAATAAATATTAACCATATCATCCAAGAACCATAAGCCTCATTGCTTCTTACTAATAATATATATGATAAAAGATAAACTACATAGAAAAAGCCAATAAAAATAGTCATAATATCTTTCAGATCATATTTGGGATAAACAAATACATAACTTATTAATAACATTAAGAAGAATATTCCATAAAGTTCACCCAGATATTCACTTCTATCAAATATTAATAATAAATAATACATCAGCGATGCAATATATCCAAATAACTTAAGCCCTAAGCAATCAATTTTATATGCTCTATAAAACTCATAAAGACCTAGCAATGATACTAAAAATAATACAAGTATTAGTATTTTACCTCCAAATATTAAAGGAATCAATAATATAGGTAACGCTATAATAGATGATATTATTCTCGTTTTCATTGTACCCATTCCCTTCTTTCTATTATTCTTTGACTTTGCCATACCTTCGTTCAATATTACTATAATACGCTATAGCATCTTTCAAATCTTCAATAGTAAAGTCTGGCCAATGTTTTTGAACAAAGTAAAACTCTGTATATGCTAATTGCCAAAGCAAGAAGTTACTTATTCTCATTTCACCACTTGTTCTTATTAGTAGATCCGGGTCAGGTATATCTCTTGTATCAAGATACCTCTCTATTGTTTTTTGATTAATGGTATTTATATTAATGTTATTATTTTCAAAGTCAGAAACTATCCTTTTTGTCATTCTTACAATTTCATCACGTCCACCATAATTCAGAGCAATCTGTAATTGTAATCCTGTGTTGTTTTTTGATCCTTCTTCCAATCTTTCAATACTAGTGATAATATCATTATCTAGTCCATTTTTATCCCCTATTACTCTCACTTTTATATTATCTCTGCTAGCATTTTTCAAACTACTTTTTAAGTACTGCCTTAACAAATTCATCAAATTATCTATTTCTTCTTTTGGTCTTGACCAATTTTCAGTGGAAAAAGCATATACTGTTATATACTCTATACCTATGTCATAAGCTTGCTTACAAATAGTTTCTAATGTTTTAGAACCTTGTCTATGACCGTATTGTCTTTTTTTTCCTTTTGCCATTGCCCATCTACCATTACCATCCATTATAATTGCTACATGTCTTGGAACATTATAGTTACTGTCAACTACCATAAACAACAATTCCTCTCATTCAAAAGAATCTTTTTCTATATCATATACATAAAATCATGACTTTCCATAAGATTAAAAACAACCCCTCATATAGAGGGGTAAACCAAAACAGTCTCTAAACTGTTAATATTTCTTTAGTCTTATTTTCTACATGTACATCTATATCTTTTACATATTTATCTGTTAATTTTTGCATATCAGTTTCATAATCTTTCAAATCATCTTCTGTTATTTCATGATTCTTAAGCTGCTTTTTGAATTTGTCTAAAGCATCTCTTCTAATATTTCTAACAGCTACTTTAGCTTCTTCTCCTTTTTTCTTAACGTCTTTAGTTAGAGATTTTCTTCTTTCTTCAGTAAGTTCTGGGAATACTAATCTAATAACTTTACCGTCATTGTTAGGAGTGATTCCTACATCAGATGCAAGTATCGCTTTTTCAATTTCTTTCATCATACTAGAGTCCCATGGTTGTATTTGAATCATTCTAGGCTCTGGTACAGAAACATTTCCTACTTGTTGAAGAGGTGTTGCCTGTCCATAATATTCAACAGTAATTTTATCAAGTACATGTGGATTAGCTCTTCCAGCTCTAATTGCATTATACTCATTCTCTAATGCTTTAATGGTCTTTTGCATTTTGTCTTCGTATTTTTTAATTTCTTCTAACATTTTATCTCCTCCTATTATTATCATTAGTTATACTATATAAATAGCAGGATATTGACTATTTATGGGTATAACTTATACTGTTATAAATGTACCTTTTATGTTATCTTCCATAGCATTCTTAATGCTGTCTTCTTCAGCTAAAGAAAATACAAGCATTGGAACATTTTGCTCCATACACATTATCGCAGCTGTCATATCAATGACATTTAATCCTTTTGAAACTACATCATTATAAGTTAATTTATCATATTTCTTAGCATTTGCGTTCTGATTAGGGTCACAATCGTATACACCGTCAATATTTTTGGCAAGCAATATAACATCACATTCCGTTTCAATAGCTCGTAAGGCTGCTGCTGTATCTGTTGAGAAATATGGATGTCCCGTACCTCCTGCAAATAAAACAACCTCATTATTTGTTAAATGTTCTAGTGCTTTGTCTTTAGAAAATTCTTCTGTCACTGTTCCTACTTTAAAAGGTGTTTGTACAACGCTTTTCATGCCTAGGGTTCTTAGTATTTCTGCCATATACAATGAATTCATAACTGTAGCCATCATCCCAATTTGGTCTGATTTAGTTCTATCCATATCCCTGCTGCTTCTACCTCTCCAGAAGTTACCTCCACCAATTACTATAGCCACTTGATTACCTTTACTTACTATGTCCTTGATTTGGTTAGCTACCATTAATACTGTTTTTTCATCGAATCCTGTGCCTTTTCCACCAGAAAGGGCTTCTCCGCTTAATTTTAGTAACACTCTGTTATACTTTGACATATAAAAACACCTCTATCTATTAATTTATCACAAACTAGTAATTTTTACTAGTATAAAATATTCATTTCTTTAAAAAAAGGAAACACTAAGTGTTTCCTTTTATTTAACTTACATATGAAAATTCATATTATTGCATTTGCTTAGCAACTTCTTCAGCAAAATTTTCTTCTCTTTTTTCTAAACCTTCACCAGTTTGGAAACGTACATATCTCTTAATTGATAATTCTACTCCAGTTTCTTTTGCAACTGAAGCAATGTATTTAGAAACATTTAAGTCGCCATCTTTTACATATTGTTGGTCTAATAAACAGATTTCTTTCATCATCTTATTAACACGACCAATAATCATTTTTTCAATGATATTATCTGGCTTGTCAGGATTTTCGTTCTTAGCTTGTTGTTTTAAGATTTCTTTTTCTTTTTCAATGTAATCAGCATCTACTTGATCTCTTGAAATGTATTTTGGAGATACAGCAGCAATTTGCATTGCAATGTTTTTAGCACATTCTAAAGTGGCTTCATTAGCTTCTCCATTCATTTCTACTAATACACCAATTTTTCCTCCAGCATGGATATAAGATGTAATAAAACTTCCATCAGCCATGTACTTTTCAAATCTTCTGATATTCATATTCTCGCCGATTACTGCTATTTGCTCTGTTAAAACATCTTTTACAGTTTTGCTTGTATCATTTACCCAAGCATCATTTAAGAATCCATCAATATCTTTTGCTTCTGTGTTAGAAGCTGCAGTTGCAACATCTGCAACATAACTTTTGAAAGTATCATTTTTAGCAACGAAGTCAGTTTCACTGTTAACTTCTACGATTGAAGCAACTTTATTATCTTCTGATACATATGCTGCTACTAATCCTTCTGCTGCGATTCTTCCAGCTTTTTTAGCTGCTTTTGCTAATCCTTTTTCTCTTAGGAATTCAACAGCTTTTTCCATATCTTCATTATTTTCTACTAATGCTTTCTTACAATCCATCATTCCAGCACCAGTTCTTTCTCTTAACTCTTTTACCATACTAGCAGTTACTGCCATGTTTACACCCTCCATATTCAATTTATTATATTCGTACTTTTATCGCATTTTATTAATACCATATATATTATAATTTCAATAATGCATTGTTTTTACTATTATAAATTATTAACATAATAGAGATACTCAATACATATTTTGAAATATACAATAAATGCTTCAACCATAGTAGCTGGTTGAAGCATATTATTAATTACTATTTTTCGTTTGCTTCTGCTTCTTTTGCAGCTTCTTCTATATTATCTTGTGCTCCTTGGTTAGCTTCAATAACAGCATCTGCCATCTTAGAAACAATTAACTTAACCGCTCTAATAGCATCATCATTACCAGGGATTACATAATCAACTTCTTCAGGATCACAGTTTGTATCTACTATTGATACAATAGGTATACCTAAGATATGAGCTTCTTGGATAGCAATTTTTTCTTTTCTTGGATCAACTATAAACATAATGTCAGGAATATCTTTCATTTCCTTGATACCACCAAGGTTCTTTTCAAGTTTTTCCATTTCATGCTTTAACTTAATAACTTCTTTTTTAGGTAATAAATCAAATGTACCATCTTCTTGCATTTTCTCTAAGTTCTTAAGTCTTCCAATTCTTGCTTGAATAGTTTTGAAGTTAGTTAACATTCCACCTAACCATCTTTGGTTAACATAGAACATTCCACAACGTTCTGATTCAACCTTAATTGCATCTTGAGCTTGTTTTTTAGTACCAACAAACAATACATTACCACCATCTGCTACTACTTCTTTGATAGCATTATAAGCATCGTCTACTTTACCTACTGTTTTTTGTAAATCAATGATGTAAATTCCATTTCTCTCAGTATAAATATACTCAGCCATTTTAGGATTCCATCTTCTTGTTTGATGTCCGAAATGAACACCAGCTTCTAACAATTGTTTCATTGAAATAACGCTCATGTTATACCTCCATAATTTTGGTTTTTTTCTTCCGCATTCTTCATCTTCTTAGAATACCTGTTAGGCACCTTTCTAAAAATCTGAATACGTGTTTTTTCACGATTGCTAGTATATCACAATACAAAAAATTAATCAAGCTAATTTGTAAAAATTTTCATTACTTCTTCATAAGTACTGTCTATTTTGAAATCATATGTACCTATCTTTATTCTATGAGCCAATTTGTTTTGCATTAGAAATTTGTCAAACTCCAAGGCATCATCTACAACCTTATTATCAAACAATAATTCTGCTACTTCATCTGAACCCATTCCATACTTTATTTTTATCTTAACAGTATCACTCTCTTGTGATTCTTCATCATTCTCAATTTCTTTTTGTTCCTCTTCTTCAATTTCTTCAGTTCCTTCATTTACTACATCTTCTTCATTGCAGGCTTTATCGGTTTCTTCAAATACCATGCCTAATTTAGTTGCTCTATCAATTATTTCTTTATCTGTCAATTTTTCTTTTTCAGTATCCATCTGTCCTTTATCTATCATGCCTAGTTCTTTGGCTCTTAATATTATTTCCTCTTCAGTTATGACTTCTGTTGTTTTCTTAGTGATGTTTAATCCTACAAAGTAGAATATTGATGCAGTTATTATTAAAGTTATACCCACACCTCTAAAAAAATATTTATGTTTATTCATCTAAGCACCTCAAGTTAATTTTTGTTTTCTTTTGTTACACCCAATTCTAATATTAATTTCACTTCTCCTCTACCTAGTCCCATAACTTTTGCTATATCTGTTACAGAATATCCATTTCTATGTAGATTATGTATTTCATCATTTTTATCTCTTATATCCTTTGATATGTTTTTTGAATCTAATTGTTTTGGAGTATCTACAATAACCTGCTGGTGTTTCTCTTCTTTTTTTATATTATTGATATTTGATAGTTTTTTCATGTTTTTTTCTTTTTCATTTATCAATTGATATAAAAACAGTAATTCCTTATGTTTATCATTCAATTCTTGCTTAATAAAGCTAGAATAATCATTCAGCTCTAGGATTTTATTACTTATCTCTTCCATCACCTGATCTTTATCAAAGTCTATTTTTTCTGCTTCTTCGTCAGTTGATACAAGGTCTTCAACTTTATCATCAGTTTCATTTTTCTCCGCTTTATCTTTGAATACAAAACTCAATATTATAAATATGATTCCTATCATTATAGAAATTATCACAAGTATGTTTATGTTATCCATGTAGGTTTACCTCTTATTATTTTTTATATTACGCTTCATTTAATGATTATATCCTAATATCTATTTTTGTTCTTCCAACATGATTTTTCTTGCCTTTATCAGAGCCTTCTTTTTTATTATCTTTTTTCTTCTTATTATTTTGGTACTTGTTATTACCTTTTTTCTTGGCATCTGGTCTAGAGTATGCCTTTTCATTTTCATTGGATTTGACAACATTTTTAGTCTCATTCTCAACTTTACTCTCCATGGAATGAGCTATATTGTGTTGATTTATATTAGCTTTCTGCTGGTCAAGATGTTTAATATTTGCAATCTCTTGAGTCTTAGGTAACATGACTTGCATATCTAGAGGTCTTATTGACATAGTATTACCTCCTCTTATATCTTTCTTATTTAATTATAACTTGCAACTTTTATATCGGCACCATCTTGATACATAACACAATATTTAATATCTTTTCTTACATAATATTTCACATTACCAATAGATACCCTGACACCAGGATAAATATTACCTATTACTTTAACTTTACCTATATTCTTATTATCAATATTGTCAACCATCTCACCGTATCTTTTCCTGCTGGTAGCTAATTTGTTACTTACAAATATTTTACTTCTAGTAGCTGATCTTAACATCTCTTTTTTTTCTTCATCAAGATTTCCGCTAATCCTTTTTTTCTTATTCAACAGATTTATTATCTGAGTCAATTTAAGTTCTTCTTTTGTTAATTGCTTAATATCTTTTTGTAACTCGTTAAATTCATCAATATATGTCGGGTCAACACCTACATCTATGGTAGTTACTGTTCCCATATGAGACCCAATCACTTTAGCACTGACTTCTACACCTGATCTTACTGTTCCGCCTGATATCAATCCTTTTTTACCATCTACTAAAATATTACCTTTACAAGAAACCTCACTGTGTAGAATAGCATCAGAGTGTATGCATCCACCTGCTGTTACTTTGCTATTTTCAATATATTTAGCCATAACGTTACCTTTTGCTTCAATAATCCCTCTATCCATTCCTTGTATTCCTCTATGGAGAACAATATTACCATCAGCAACAATATGTGCACCTTCAACTACGCCGCTAACTTCAACATCACCTTTGGCTTTAACAGTATATCCAGTAAGCACATTACCACGTACAAGAATAGTACCAAAAAATTCAATGTCTCCAGTAGAATTATCAACATTACCAGGAATCTCAAGATAATCTAGAACTAATACTTTTCCATCATCAAGTTTAACTTGTCCATCTTTTATGGCATATAATGTATTCTCTCTTACTTTTGTATTCTTACCAAAATATAATTTTTTAGCTTTTACTTTTGGTGGTTGTATTTCATCTCCGTATACATTTTTACCAATTATCCCCTCTTCTTCTGGTATTAACCTTGCCAATTCATCTCCACTAACAACATTAGTTATGAGATTAAGCTTATGGTAATCTACAGTACCATCATTATTCATATGAGGTTTTAATTTTTTCTCTGTATCAAATAGATATTCTATTCTGCCATCTTTTCCTTCTATAGGCTTTAATCCTTTTGCTATTAATATATCTTGATTGTATTTCTTGTTATTAGCAATTAATTCGATTTTTTCATGCTCTATTCCAAAAACAATGTTTTTCTCTTTCAATTTCCTAGCTATATCTTCACTTGATAGAGTTTTCCCCTCTCCGACAGGATGATAAAATCTAATATAAACACTTAATTTATCCATAGAAACATTTATATCCATAGTCTCATTAATTGTATCTATGATAGAATCGGATATTTTGAATTCTTTTGTTTCTTCTAAAGAATTTAATTCTTTCATTAATAGATCTTTATCGAAGTTAATTATATTCTTGTTCTCCAAAGTTGTAACTATGTCGTCTAGTTCTATGTTCTTTCCATTATCCTTACTTGGAAACAACTTAATATACAAACCATCTTCTTTGTTTAATAAATTAAAATATCCATCATAAATATTGGTATCCATATTATCACTCCCCCAGAAACTAGAAACCTGCTAAAAGTTCCATGTTATTACCCAACTTTATTTTTAATTTTTTTAGTGCCTTAGTATGTATCTGAGATACCCTTGACTCAGATACCCCTAAAATCTGACTTATTTCTTTTAACGTTAGTTCTTCAAAATAGTATAAAACTATAACCCGCTTTTCATTTTCCAATAAATTATCAATAACCTCAGCTAGAATTTCCTTAAGTTCATTTTTCTCAACAACTCTTTCAGGCTGCGTATATCTAGATTTGTTCATAGGCTCAATTCTAATTTCGCTTCCTTGCTCAATATATTCTTCAAGTGATGTTAAGGTCAATAACTTCGTTTGATTCAACCACTTTTTATATTCTTTTAGAGTTATATCAAGCTCACAAGCTATTTCTTCATCAGTAGCTAATCGCCCTAGATCATTTTCCAATTTGGAGTTAGCATTGTCTATTAATTTTTGTTTTTTCCTAAGTGATCTTGGAATCCAGTCCATACGTCTTATGTTGTCTAATATAGCACCTCTAATTCTAAGTGAGGCATAAGTCTCGAACTTGACTCCCTTTTCAAAATTAAATTTGTCTATTGCATCAATTAGACCAAAAACACCATAACCTACAAGATCTTCGTATTCAACATTATTACCAAGATACATATTTAGCCTACCAGCCACAACCTTAACCAATTGTGCATATTCTATGATTAACTTTTCTTTTATATCAAATGATTTTTCTTTTGAATACTTTTGCCATAATATTACCCTACTCTTCTCATCCATTTTAGCCTCCGTTAAAGTTTTTAGTCTATTTTATCATCTTCTACGGGTTCATTATCATCTTCTATTTCTTCATTATCGTCATCTTTATTATCGATTTCTTCTAATTTTTTATTTAGTTCGTTAAGCTTCTTTTCTTTCTCTCTCTTATCTACCTGTGCATATAACCTATTGATTATTTTTTGTATGATAGAACCTAAGATGAAAAATATAGCTAAAACGATAATCATTGTAATAGTTAGTGTTTTGATATCATATCTATTCATTAAACCTAGTATACAAACAATAATACCTGCTATAAGCATTATTATGATACGTAAATTTCTAACCATGTTGCTTACCATCCTTATATGATTTTTATGTCTTTACCAATTGTTTTAATTAATAAATCTCCGTTTTCTGTATAAAATTCTATTGTTCTACCATAGTTTTCACCTGTATCCTGTGAAAGGACCTTGATTCCTAACGTTTTCAACATCTTAACTGACGCCTCAACATTTCTTTCACCTATTCTCATCAAATCATTGCTGCTCTTAAATGAGAACATCTGTGCTCCTCCTGCCAACTTTGCTACAAGTCGATTCTTGTTGGCACCTAATCTAGTCATATCATCAATTAATTTTTTTATACCAGTGTCCGCAAATTTAGCCAAATTGCTATTGTTTTTTATCTGAGTACTATCGGGTAGCATAATATGTGCAAGTCCTCCAACCTTCTTGATTGGATCATATAGCACAATACCTACACATGAACCTAGTCCAAGCGTTGTCAGTATACCTGGGGAAGCACAGACATTAAGGTCTGCCATCCCAACCTTTATTTTCTCATCCATATATTATTCTGTTATCCCTAGAGATTTTAATATTGTCCCATAGGATTTAACATCAGGAATCAATATAAAGTTACCGAATACTTTATCCTCACCTTCGCCAAATTCTGTTTGTATTAATAATGCTTTGTCCCCAATTTTACCGAATTCAATAGCAGGTACGCTCAGTATTGCTCCAGCCATGTCAATAGCCATATATGGTATAGATGATATGATTTTCAAATTAGTTAATGATGATAATGAATTTAAGTATGCACCAGTTATAATATTTCCTATTTCTTTCAAAGCGGATAAATCTATTTCAGTAAAATCTTCAAAAGTATTTAGTTCTTTTCCCATAAGAATATTAACTAAATTATGTGCCGATACTTTCTCAAGTACAAACATCATCATTCCATTGATTTCACCTTCAACATTAAGAAGTATTCCAACAACTTGATTTTCAGCACCGCCTAATACCTCTGATAGTTCCTTGAATTCAGATATATTAACCTTAGGTACTCCCATATCAATTTTTTTGTTAATCATTTGAGAGAGGGCAGTTGTAGCATTACCTGCCCCAATATTACCAATTTCTCTTAAAACATCCAGCTGTATATTATCTAAAGTATCAATATTAATATTATCCATTAAAATATCCAATCCCTTCACATAAGACATGAAACATTCATTTTTGTCTATTATATCTAGTCAGTTTAGTCGTTTAATCATTAGTATTTATTAAGCCATCAATATTAAGTAGTGTTACTAATTCTTTTCCTATCTTACCAACACCTTGAACATAATTTGATTTCTCGTCATTGGAATCTTTTGATATTTTTTCAATATCTTCTTCAGTCAAGTTTATGACTTCTTTTACTTCATCAACAATAAGTCCCATTGGATTACCATCTAATTTTACTATAATGATTCTTGTGTTATTGGTATACTCATCTGGTTCTAGCCCAAATTTCAACCTTAAACTCATTACAGGAATAATATCTCCTCTTAGATTAATAACACCTTTTATATAGTATGGTGCTTTTGGAACTCTAGTAACTTTCAACATTCTTTCAATATTATGTACAAATTGTATATTAACTCCGTATTGTTCATGACCAATTTTTGCAACTATAAATTGTATTAACTCTTGATTTTTATTTTCTTCCATTTTAGGCCCTCCTATTATACTAATGAATTGACATCCAAAATTAATGCAACCTCACCATCACCAAGTATAGTAGCTCCTGCAATCAATTTGATATTAGTTAAATATTTACCTAGTGTTTTAATTACTATCTCTTGTTGTCCAATTAGAGAATCAACTACTATTCCTGCTTGTTTTTCTCCTTTATTTACAATAACTACTGTTAAAGAATCTTTTTCTGCATCAACACTTGGAATATCTAATTTATCATGTAGCCTTATAATTGGTATTACATGACCTCTAAGATTAATGACCTCTTGGTTTTGAATGTATTTGATATCAGAAATTAATACATCTTCTATATTTTGAATAGTGTTTAGAGGTATTGCATATTTTTCTTCACCAAGATTAACCATTAGAGCTTGTATAATAGCAAGTGTAAGAGGAAGTCTAATAATAAACTTACTACCCTTGCCAAGTTCAGTCTTAACTTCAATATCACCACCAAGAGCCTCTATTTTAGTCTTGACTACGTCTAGACCTACACCCCTGCCAGATACATCTGATATTTTTTCTGCAGTACTGAAACTAGGTCTGAATAATAATTCAATTATCTCTTGGTCGCTCATACTATCAGCTTGTTCTGCTGATAGAACACCATTACTTATAGCTTTATTCTTGATCTTACTTACATCAATACCATTACCATCATCGTTAACTTCAATAATTACATTATTTCCATCTTGATAAGCCCTAAGGTCAATATTACCTACTGGATCTTTGCCAGCTTTCACCCTTACATCTGGAGTCTCTAATCCATGATCTCCTGCATTTCTTAATAAATGAACTAAAGGATCACCTATCTCATCTATAACTGTTCTATCTAGTTCAGTTTCTTCACCAGACATATGTAATTCAATCTTTTTATTAAGTTTTCTGGATAAGTCACGAATCAATCTTGGGAAACGATTAAATACACGTTCTATTGGAACCATTCTGACTTTCATTACAGCATCATGTAGATTAGTCGTAATCCTTTCAAGATATTCTATTTGTTCATTAAAATTCTGGCTGGTATTTTTTAATTCTATAGTTTCTAAGCCATTTTTTATAATAATAAGCTCACTTACCAAATTCATAAGAGTATCTAGTCTTTCTATATCTACTCTTACAGTTCTATTTGTCTTTGGTTTAGATAAATTGGTTTTATTAGAAGTATTATTCTTCTCTTTATTAGCTTTTTTATCATTACCTGCTACATTAGTCTGTTGTTCTACAACCTCTTGTTTTTGTTCACTAGGGATATTAATTTCATCTGTTAACACTTCTGTAACTTCAGCGATGGAACTTAATTCTTTTATAATATTAGAAGAATCCTCTTTAGTTACTATGAAGGTAGAGAAATTAGTATCAAATTTTTCATCTTCAATGTCTTGAACTGCAGGATAGGACTTTATAACTTGTCCTAATTTTTCAAGGGTTCTAAATACAATAAAAGCTCTAGCTGATTTTAATACACAACTTTCACTTATATAAATGGTTATTCCATAAACCTTAAAATCTTCTTCATACGCTTTACTGATTGCATTTTTTTCAAAATCAGTAAAATTGATATTTAGATGTTTTCTTTTTTCTGAATCTGATAATGTCTCTTCTTTTGCAGATGTATCATTAGTACTCTCCGTATTATTAGCAGTATCAGTCTCTTGAACCTCATTATTCAAGATCATATTAAGCTTATCAATAATATTTTGATTATCATTGTCTCCTTCTGAACCAGATTCAACAATTAAATCAACATATTGTTCTAATGCATCTAGACATTGAAATAGTACATCTAGTAGATTAGCTTCTACTTTTATACTTCCATTCCTAATTTCAGATAACACATTTTCCATATCATGTGTTAATTTCTGCATCCGTTTATATCCCATTGTAGCGGCCATACCTTTCAAAGTATGAGCAACTCTAAAAACTTCATTAATTAATTCTACGTTATCCGTGTTCTTTTCCAGTTCCAATAACGATTCATTTAAACTTTGTAAATGTTCCTTTGATTCTTCGATAAATATTTCTAGATATTGGCTTATATCCAAATTAAAGCACCCCCACTTTCTTAAGTATTGAGTCTGATATTGATTCTAATGGTACTATTTCATCAGCAATACCCTTAGCAACAACCGCTTTGGGCATTCCATATACAACACATGTTTCTTCATTTTGAGCGATTATATGAATCTTATGGCTTTTTTTAAGATTATCAAGACCTTCAGTTCCATCACTTCCCATACCTGTCATGATTACACCTGTAAGATCTTTGATATTAACGTCAACCAAAGAATTCATCATTACATCTACAGCTGGCCTATGTCCTCTAAGAGGTTCATCTTTTGATAATCTTATAATCATCTTGCAATTGCTATCTTGGATTACCTTCATATGGTAATTACCTGGTGCAATATAAGCTGTACCATTTTCAATCACATCACCATCTTCAGCCTCTTTTATGTGTATATCACTCAATTGATTAAGTCTATCAGCTAGAGACTTTGTAAATCCTGCTGGCATATGTTGTACAATAATAATCCCTGCATCTAAATTACTAGGTAAATATGGCAAGACATACTGAAGTGCCCTAGGTCCACCAGTTGAACAACCAATAGCAACTATTTTATTTTTACATAAACAGCCTTTTTTCCTGGTTTGATTGAATGGTTTTGACCTTTTTTCAATTGATTCAATAGGTTTTAATTGAGCCATTCCTGAATTATTAATATTAACTGCCATTAATAATTTTTCAATTAACCTATTTTTCATTTCCTCTGTATTGACTTTGAATATGTTTTGAGGTTTAGTAACAAAATCAATTGCTCCAAGTTCAAGTGCTTTAATAGTCTCCTGTCTTCCTTCAATAGCTAAAGTACTCATTACAATTACTGGAACATTAAGGTTAAGAACTTTTAGTTGTTCTAGCATCTGTAAACCATTCATAATCGGCATTTCAATATCAAGGGTTACAACATCTGGATTTAACTCCTTTATCTTTGCAATCCCTTCTTTTCCATTTTTTGCAGTTCCTATTACCTCACACCTAGAATCACTTTTAATTATATCAGATATAACTCTTCTCATGAATGCAGAGTCATCAATAACGAGTATTTTTTTCTTCATTATGCCCATATCATCACAGTCCTTTTTTTCGCTTTCGTCTCTTGCGCTCTTCTTCAAAGATAAATTTAATTATCTTTTCTCTGTCCTCATTTGAAATATCATCAAACATAATTCTTGTTTCATATTTCATTGTCTCAAAGTCTACTATATCAGATAATATTACATTACCTTTAAGTTCTATAGTATCTACTTTGCTTTTACTGTTTAAGTTTAATTTACATTTTAATGTAGATCCAGCTTCCATCTTCTTTTTAGAAGTAAATCTTAACCCTCCACCACTTATATCTACAATTAGTCCTTCACTCCATGTATCTTCATTTATATCTGCAAAAAGAATTGAAAGAATGCATTCCAACCTGAAATATTGTCTTCTTTGGCTTTTCTCCATTGCAGAGTTAACTTCCATTGTAATCAAATGTAACTCTTTTTTCTTATACCTATTCTTAACTGAAGACTTACATTTATATAATCCACCTTTAGTATATATAGATAAGATATAAGATGCTCCTACCTCTAGAGGAATAATTTTTCCATTTTCAACCGGAGCAGATATTATTATTTCATCGTCATTAATATCTTGTATAATACTAACATATACTTTTTCATTCTTATAAGTTTCATTTGTATTAAATTTCAATCTTGATACTTCAACCTTATCTCCTAATGCTAATGCTTTGTGAGTCATATTTACCACCTTATTTGTTCTTTTTAAATTTCATTAAATTATTAAAAACACTTCTAAGTCCAACATCCTGTTTAGCTTTATAAGTGCTATGGTTCAATAAATTTCCAGCTACAACTTCAAAAGCCTTTGCTACTTTTGATCTGGGGTATAATATAGATACAGGTTTTTGTTGGATAACTGCTTTTGTTAAGTAACCATCTTGTGGCAAAAACCCTATATTATTTAATCCTATACCTAAAAATTTATTGGTGACCTTATTAAGTTTGTTGTATATTTCTAGTCCTTCAGATTCGCTGGACACTCTATTAACTAATAAGTTAATATCTGTAGATTTGTATTCCTCTCTTTTTCTATTTTTCAGCGCTTTCAATACAGCATAAGCATCAGTTATTGAAGTCGGTTCTGGTGTAGTTACCAAAATAACTTCATTGGAAGAAACGATAAAGTCTAATACTGAATCTGATATACCTGCGCCTGTATCAATTATTATGATATCTGCTAAATGGTCTAGTTCCAGTAATTTTTCATTCAAGAAATTCAATTGGTCTTTGGATAAATTAATTAACTCTTGCACTCCTGAACCACCTGATATGAATTCTATTCCAAGGGGACCTGAAGTTAAAACTTCTTCTATACTCATACCATTATAGATCAAATCAAAAAGGTTGTATTTAGGTATAATCCCAAATATCACTTCTATGTTAGCAAGTCCGAAATCTGCATCAAATATAACCACCCTCTTACCCATCTTCTTGAAATTAATAGCTAGGTTAACTGATACATTAGATTTGCCTACTCCACCTTTTCCACTAGTTACAGTTATTACTTTAGAAGAACTTTTATTACTGAATGACTGCTTTTTTCTCATCATATTCCTTAAGTTAATAGCTTGATCCATAGTTATCCTTGTCCCCCTAATAAACTTTTTGCAATGTTATGTGGATTAACTTCTGTTATATCATCAGGTACATTTTGTCCAAATGTCACATAGGATAACTTTACTCCTAACTTATACCTAAAATTAAGTATGTTACCTACACATATTGACTCGTCTAATTTAGTAAAGATAACTTTAAAATCTGTTATATTCATATAACTCTCAGCAATACTTATCAAATCTTTATATTTAGTTGTAACACTTAAGACCAAATATACTTCATTCCTAGGAATAAGACTTAATAGTTCTTCCATATCGTCTAGTTTTTCACTATTTTTATGAGATCTTCCTGCTGTATCAATGATTATTAAATCTTTATCCTCAAATCTTTTAATGGCGGATTTAATATCTTCATTATTATAAACCACTTCAACAGGTATATTCAATATTTTTGCAAAAGTTCTTAATTGTTCAACTGCAGCAATTCTATATGTATCAGCAGTTATTAATCCGATGCTTTTATCATTATTAAGTGCAAAGTAAGATGCAAGTTTTGCTATTGTTGTTGTTTTACCAACCCCTGTAGGACCAATAAAAGTGATAATCTTAGGTCCTGTACCAGTGAAATCAACAGTTTCAATATCCCCTAATTCATTTATTATCCTTTTATATATTATTGAAACTAAATCATTCATCTTTATATTACCTTTTGATAAAGATTCATTCAGTCCAAACATTATTTTGTTTGCAACTTTTTCATTGACTTCATTCTTAATTAATTGACTATAAATCAGATTTATCAACGGTATGTTTTTTTCAGATACTTGTTCTTTTTCAATGATTAGATTATTATCTTTTTCACCATTTCTAATAATCTGTTCAAGTTTATTAAGTTTATCCTCAATATTTTCTATTGATTTGGAATGATATATATTATCATATTTTTCTTCTGTTTCTAATACTGTTTTGTCTATAATTTGTTTCTCATTTGCTGCCGCAGCTTCTTTATCTTCAAGTGCTGCTGTAACTTGAACACATGGATGTTTAAATAATTTAAAAATCCCTCTTGGTTTAATGTTTTTTACACTTACTATTAAAGCCTCTTTGCCGAATTCTTCTTTAACCTGTAACATAGCTTCTTTTTCTGTATTTGCTTCAAATTGCTTTATTTTCAACCAATACTCACCATCCCTACTGATTGTATTTCTGCATTAGCATCCAATTCATTGTAAGATAATATAAGCAAATCTGGATATTGCTCTTCTGTAAGGCGTCTAAAATAAATTCTTACAATAGGAGAAGTTAATAATATAGGGGTACGACCTATTGAACTTAATTTATTGGTTTCTTGCTCGACAGAATTAAATATCTTAGCAGTAATTTCTGGATCTAACGCCAAATATGTTCCTTGTTCTGTATTCTTTACACTATCCATTATCTTTTGCTCTAAACCTGGGTCCAAAGTAATTACACTATTACTTTCGCTTTCATCAAAAAATGTGGATGATATTGCCCGTTTCAGACTTTGTCTAACATATTCAGTCAATATATCAGTATCTCTGTTGGTAATAGCATTGTCAGCTAATGTCTCAAAGATAGTAACTAAATCCCTTATTGAGACTCCTTCATTCAAGAGGTTCATAAGAACTTTTTGTACTTCACCTACGCTAAGTAATTTTGGTACCAATTCATCAACTAATGTAGGATTGCTTTCTTTGACATTATTTATTAGAGTCTGTACATCTTGTCTTGTCATAAGTTCATCAAGATGTTTCTTGATTACTTCAGTAAGATGAGTAGCAATAATTGATGGGGGATCAACTACTGTATACCCAATAGTTTCTGCTCTTTCTCTCTGGTTTTCAGTTATCCATAAGGCTGGTAGATTAAATGCAGGTTCAACTGTTTCTATTCCGTCTAATTCTTCTTCAACAAAACCTGGATTCATTGCCATATAGTGATCAAAAATAATTTCTCCTTCAGCAACTTTAATTCCTTTTATCTTTATTATATATTGGTTAGGGTTCAACTGTATATTATCTCTTAATCTTATAATAGGAACGATAGTTCCAAGTTCAAGAGCTATCTGACGTCTAATCATTACTACTCTATCTAATAAATCTCCACCTTGATTTACATCGGCTAGCGGAATAATCCCATAACCAAATTCAAGCTCTATAGGATCAACTTGTAATAAAGAAACAACATTCTCCGGTTTTCTAATCTCTTCCGCTTCAATATCCTCAGTAGATATTTCCTGATCCACTGCCTGAATTTGCATATTGTTCTGCATTTTCCAAGCTGATACAATTGCTAAAATACCTGCTACAGATACTATGAAAAAAGGAAGAGGTGTAAAAATACCTAAAAACACTAATACACTTCCACTAAAATATAGTACTTTTGGAAGTGAAAATAATTGTTGCATTAGCTGGTCTCCAACTTCTGCCTCTTTGGAAACTTTTGTAACTAATATACCTGTTGCCAAAGATATTAATAGAGCTGGAATCTGACTTACAAGTCCATCTCCGATTGTAAGGATTGTATACTTTTGGAAGGCTTCATTTATACTGAGACCTCCTCTGGTACTACCAATGACTAAACCACCTACAATATTGATAAATGTAATAATCAAACCTGTTATTGCATCACCTTTTACATATTTACTAGCACCATCCATTGCCCCATAAAAGGATGCTTCATCCTGAATTTTTGTTCTTCTTTCCTTAGCCTGCATTTCATCTATAAGTCCAGAGTTAAGATCTGCATCTATAGCCATCTGTTTACCAGGCATAGCATCCAAAGTGAATCTTGCGGATACTTCTGATACTCTCTCTGAACCTTTGGTTATAACTAGGAATTGAACAATAATTAATATGATGAACATTACTATTCCTACAACAATATCATTTCCACCAACGAATCTACCAAATGTTTCAATAACATCACCAGCTTCACCACTAGTAAGTATTGACCTTGTAGAAGAAAGGTTCAATGATAAACGATAGATAGTAATAAAAAGTAACATTGTTGGAAAAGAAGACATATTCAATGCTTCTTGTGCAAATAAAGCATTAAATAATATAATTAATGCTAATGTAATATTAAGTGTGATTAATATGTCTAGTAGGAGAGTGTTCATTGGCACTATCATTATAACAATAGCAAGAATAACAAATAGTCCTAATGCAATGTCCCCGACTTTTATCTTCATAATGCCTAGCCCTCCTTATTTTTCTTAAGATTGTAAACAAATGCTAATACCTCTGCTACAGTCTGATATAACTCTGCAGGTATTTCGTTACCTATATCAACTGTATAATACAAAGTCCTAGCTAACGGTTTATTCTCAACAATTTCTATATCATTATCAATAGCTACACTTTTAATCTTTGCTGCTAATATATCAACACCCTTTGCTATTACCACAGGGGCTAACGACTCTTCACTATCATATTTTATAGCAACAGCAAAATGCGTTGGATTCGTAATAATTACATCTGCATTAGGTAAATCTTGCATCATTCTCTTCATTGAAGCCTCTCGCATTTTCTGACGAATTTTTGATTTGATTTCTGGATTACCTTCTGTTTCTTTGTACTCCTGTTTAACTTCCTGTTTTGTCATCTTCAATTGTTTTTCCAAAGAATATCTTTGATATATATAATCAACTACAGCAACAATAATATAAAATGCTCCTACCTTGATACCAATATCAAGAGCTAAATCAGTCATCAGTTTTAATCCATCAAGCAAAGATAAATCATACACTAATAGTATAAGATCTTCTTTCCCTTTGATACTGAAGTAAACAATAACTATAATTATGCTTATCTTAAGCAATGCCTTTAACAATTCCATTAGTGACCGTAATGAAAACAGTCTTTTAAAACCTTGTAAAGGACTTAATTTATTGAATTTCGGCTTCATTGTTTTTGCTGATGGTTTCCATCCAACTTGAAGGAAATTACCAACTAGACCAATGGCTACTACAATAGCAAAAAAGGGAAGCAAGATTTCTAATATACCAGTAAGAGTATATTTAACTATATCTACAGCAAAATTTATAGTCAATTCATCAGTAGCTAGTTTAAATTTAGAGTATACATGTTTATACATATTTTGCAGTTTTTCATATATATAAGGAGTAAATAACTTAATCGCAGAAAACATTATTACTAACATTAGTGCAGTTGTAACTTCCATGCTTTTTGCAACTTGTCCTTCTTCTCTAGCTTTTGTCCTTTTACGTTCTGTTGGTTTTTCAGTTTTTTCTCCACCGTCATTACTTCCAGCAAAAAATTGAAGATTATAATCTATAACCACTTTTTTTTCTAGAAAAAAGACCATCTTATTAACTCATTCCTTTTATAATCAGATCAACAAAACTTAACATCCTATCAAATATCCACCCACTTACATTTGGAAATACCGATAATGTAACTAATAGAACAACTAATCCTACCATCAACTTAAGTGGAAGTCCGATAACAAACATATTCATTTGTGGCGTAGCTCTAGCTAATATACCTAGTACTACGTTTATTATAAGCATAACACCAATCATAGGAGCAGCTATTTTTAGAGCTATGACAAAGTACTCTGTAAAAAATGATAGAACAGATGTATATAAGCCAGGTCTAAATACTGCTTTTCCAAGTGGTATCCATTTAAAACTTTCTGTTAAAGCTTTGATGAGAAAAAAATGCGTGTTTGTTGCTAACATCATCAATAATAATAAGTAGTAATATAGATTACCTGTAATTGTTAACTGAATTTGGCTTAATGGGTCAAAAACATTAACCATTGTAAATCCAATTTGATAGTCAATTAATTGTCCTGCTAGAGTTATAATAGAAAAAGCTAAATAAGCTCCAAAGCCAATAAGCCATCCTACTATGAATTCCTTAATGACTAGCAATGCATAAGGTACAACACTAGCACTTGTAACATCAATCTCCATAGGATTTAGATTTATAATAATAACAGCCATGAAAAATGCCATAGTTATCTTGGCTGTTTTAGGAATGGTTCTAATACCAAACAAAGGTACTGATATAAAAAAGCTAATCATTCTAACAAATATAAGTAAAAATATATCTAAATATGTAAAAGGATCGTTTAATAGTAACTCCATAGCAAATCTCCTAATTAATTATAAATGAACCAAACTTAGAGTATAAACTTGTAATTAGTGTTAAAAGTTTATTAAGCATCCAAGGTCCAAATAAAACCAATCCAAGAAATACAGCTAATATTTTAGGTACAAAAGCTAATGTAGGCTCTTGTATAGATGTAACCGTTTGAAATATACTTACTAATAATCCCACTGTCAAAGCCAATAATAACAACGGGCCTGCTACACTTATAACTGTTAGCAAAGCTTCCCTAGCTACATCTATAATCATATCTTGGTTCATACTACAACCATCCTTTCGATATTACGCCAAAAACATTCATCATAGTCTAATGGTTTTAACTAATTCACCAATAATTAAATTCCATCCATCTGCAAGTATAAAAAGTAATAATTTAAAAGGTAATGAAATCATAACTGGCGGAAGCATCATCATACCCATGGACATCAGTGTAGATGCTACAACCATGTCTATAACTATAAATGGTATATATATTAAAAATCCAATAATAAAAGCAGCTCTTAGTTCACTAATAATAAAAGCAGGAATTAGAACGCTTGTTGGAATATCTTCGATTTCAGTAACACTTCTACTCTCTGCAATATCTAAAAACAGCGCTAAATCTTTATCATTTACTTGATTCAGCATAAATTTTCTTATAGGCTCCAACCCTTTTTTAATAGCTTCATCTTGGGAAATCTCTCCCGCAGAATAAGGTTGTAATGCTGTTTCATTAACATCGGACATTACTGGTGCCATAACAAACAATGTAATAAATAATGCTAACCCTATCAATACTTGATTAGGCGGCGTTTGTTGAGTAGCAAGTGCCGATCGTACAAAGTGTAAAACAACTATTATTCTAGTAAATGATGTCATCATCACTAAAATAGAAGGTGCTAATGCAATTAAAGTTAATATAAATAAAATCTGTAAACTGCTAACTACATCTTTTCCATTCTCTGCTGCACTTACATTAAGATCAATAGAAAATGGAATTGGACTATCAGCAGTAGCAAATACTTTAGTATTGTTAAATGAAGTAACAATATAGATAATACTTACTAATAAAATAATTTTTGATATCTGTTTTATGTGTTTTAATTTAATATGCCTCATTAAATCTACTCCATTATGTACATTTTATTTCTTACCTAGAAATTTCTCAAGTTGCTTGTTAAATGGAGTAACTTGAGCAATCTTCTCTTTATTATATTTACTTAAATCAATATTGTCTTTATCTATCTCTTTAAGAAATGTAATCTTATCTTTAGTAATACCTATCAAGATATATTCATCACCAATTTTTATTAATTGAATAAATTTTTGAGGTCCAACTGAAATAGACTCAAGCTGATGTATATTTTGGCTAGACCCTTTTTTGATCTGAAATCTTCCAAATAACCTTGTTACATAGTAAGCTCCAACTAATACTAAAATAAATAATACCAATAAAACTATAACTTGCCACCATTCACTTTGTCCTGAATACAGATAATATGTAGTCATATTATTATCCTATAACTTTTGAAACAGCTTCAATAACACGCTCTGCCTGGAAAGGCTTAACGATAAAATCTTTTGCTCCAGCTTGTATAGATTCAATAACCATAGCTTGTTGTCCCATTGCAGAACACATTATTATTACCGCATTACCATCATTTCCTTTGATAGTCTTAACAGCTTCAATACCATCCATCTCAGGCATTGTGATATCCATAATTACTAAATCAGGTTTAAATTCATTATATTTTTCAACAGCTTTGATTCCATTTTCTGCTTCTCCAACAACATTATAACCATTCTTAGTTAAAATGTCCTTTATCATCATTCTCATAAAAGCAGCGTCATCAACGATTAAAATATTCTTTCCCATAGAAATCTCTCCTCTTAATAATATTAATTAATTATGCTTTGGTGGTTGTTTTTAATGATATCGGTAATTCTAATACCAAAATTTTCATCAATAACAACTACTTCACCTTTTGCAACATTTTTTCCATTGACTAATACATCAATTGGTTCGCCGGCTAGTTTTTTAAGCTCAATTATTGTTCCAGGTGCAAATTCTAGTATTTCTTTAATTGGTTTACTAGTTCTTCCTAGCTCAACAGTAACCTCTAATGGTACATCCATTATTAAATCAATATTTTCTTTTTGTTGCATTACAGCATTAATATCAAAATCCTGGAATTGAGCCTGCTGCACATCAATATTTCTAAATTGATTTTCTGAACTCTGATTATACATATTACTATATCCACTCATCTGGTTAGGCATTTGCATTCTTTGATTAGACATCTGCTTGTTAGGAGTAGGTTCAACAGGTTTTTCTTCTGGTATTTCTTCTTCTACCTCTTCTTCTGCCGCTGCTACTTCTTGACAAGCCATAAAATTCTCATATATGTCTTTTGCAAATTCCATTGGGTATAACTGCATCATTTCACTATCAACCAAATCACCTATTTGCATTTTAAAAGATACCTTAAGGAATTCTTTATTAAGAAATTCAGCAAATTCTTCTGATTCTTCTACATTGAAATCCACAATATTTGATGAAGGAGGATTAATATCTATTTTCTTAGCAAACATAGAAGACATGGAAGTTGCTGCTGAACCTATCATTTGATTCATAGCTTCACTTATTGCGCTAAGATGAAGATCTGATAATGGTGAATCAGTAACTATACCTTCACCACCCATCATTAAATCTGCAATAATTTTCACATCATCCTCGTGAAGCATTAATAAATTAGTTCCTTCTAGACCTTCTTTATATACAATTTGAATAGCAACACATGGCTTAACAAAATCCTTAGATAAATCTTTCCAGTTAGATACTGAAACTGTTGGTGTAGTAATTACAACCTTTTGATTAACTAAAGAAAATAATGTTGTTGCAGCAGTACCCATACTTATATTTGATATTTCACCAATTGCATCTTTCTCAGCATCATTTAAGTGATACTCAGATCCTTCACTACTGCCACTTGTATCATCTAATCCCTGTAAAAGGGCATTTATTTCCTCTTGAGATAACATTTCATCCATTGCTTATTCCTCCTCCCTAATAATAGAAGTTATTTTTATGGCATTTTTATGATTAAAAATACCAGGTTTTCCTTTGAACTTCTTGATATTTCCTACGTAGACTTCCATTTCAGTATCTACTTTGTTGTTAAGTTTAATAATATCTCCTTTTTGAAGATTAACAAAATCATTTACTGATATACTAGATTGACCAAGAACTGCTTTTATTGGTATTTTAACATTATCTATCTGATGTTCAATGATTTCTTTATATAATTCTTCATTGGTATTTTGTATTGTTGAGAACCAATATTTTGTATTTAACTTATCCATAATCGGTTCTAAACATAAATATGGTATACAAAAATTCATTAAGCCTTCTACTGGGCCTATTTTCATACTTAATGTAATAAGAGCAACTACATCAGTTGGAGATATTACCTGAGCAAATTGTGAATTAGTTTCTATCTTCTCTAATCTAGGAGATAATTCTACAACATTCTTCCACGGCTCTCTCATATTTTGTAAACAAATAACTAATATTTTTTCAATCAATAGTACTTCTATCTCTGAAAAATCTCTCTCTCTATCAAGTGGTTCTCCCTTTCCACCAAGCAATCTATCAATAATAGCATACCCTATATTTACTGATAAATCAACAACAAATGACCCCTTTAACGGCGAAAAGTCAACAACTCCTAACAATATAGGATTTGATAATGCATTTGCAAACTCAGAATACGAAATTGCTTCAGAATTTACTACATCCACTTGCGTCGCAGTTCTTAAGTATGCAGGTAAAGTCGTAGAAATTAATCTTGCATAATGTTCAAAAATTATTTCTAATGTTCTTAGCTGTTCTTTTGAAAATTTTGATGGTCTAGCAAAATCATAATCTTTAATTTGTTTTTCATTAGCATTAGAACGATATTCATCTACGTCTAATTCACCAGTATTTAATGCATTCAACAAATCATCAATTTCGTGTTGTGATAAGACTTCACCCATATCCTCACCTCCTACAGTAAGTGTCTTAATTTATCTATATAGGAAATCTCTAATATATACTTCTACAAGAGCATCTGTATCTAATATCTCTTCCATCATTGCAAATATTTCATCTGATAACATTTGTTGACTATCTTGTTTTAACATATCTTCTGAATATTTACTGCTTAATAATGTTGAAATTCTAGATTTTATGATACCTTTGCTTTCTTCTAGTAGAGTTTTTGTATCTTTTAGATCTTTGCTCTTCTTATCTAGTGCAAAACCTACATAGAAAGTAAAACTCATTCGTTTATCTGGGTTATCAATAGAAGGTAATATGACCACCATATTTTCTGTTTCATAACTTTCTATTTGACTTAGAGGTATCTTGTCGGGATCTTTTACTTGTTCTGCTTTATCTGAATTCCCTGAAGGCTTCAAAATAAATACTGAAATACCTAATAGAATTACAGAACAAACAATCAAAATTACTCCAATCATTAATACTAACTTTCCATTATCTTTTTCACTTTTCACTTTAACTTTCTTTTCCTTTGCCATTAGTTCACCTCTATTCTACTTCTTCTACTTCGTTAAGCTCATCAATATTTTTATACTCCTCACTAACAAGCTTAATTTCTACTCGCCTATTTATAGCACGCCCTTCGGGTGTACTATTGTCTGTTAATGGACGGTATTCTCCGTAACCCGTAGCGGCAATTTTAGAAGGGTCAATATTATGTTCTTTTATCAATCTATATCCAACTGCTATGGCTCTAGCTTGAGATAGTTCCCAGTTGCTAGGATATCTAGCGGTATTGATTGGTCTATTATCTGTATGACCTTCTATCTGTATCGTTTTATCTGCTAATAATTCTTTTACTTTTACAGATATAACATCTACTAATTTAATAGCATCAGGAGTTAATTCAGCATGTCCACTCTCAAATAATATCTCACCTTCAATAGTAAGCTTAATAATATTTGAATTGTACTCTACTTCAACTTCGTTTTCATATCCTTCTTTTTTTAAGTATTCGTTAATCTCTTCTGCATCTTTTTTAGCTTCTTCCAGTTTACTCTTAGTTAAGTCTGCATCTTCTTCGCCTTCTTCTTCTAACGGTACTTTGTTATCAAATATAGTCTCAAGACCATTTACCTGACTTATACCATTAGATATCAACTCATCATCTGTTAGTGAAGTACCTCCAGGCATAATATCTATTTGATTCCTAAAAGAGCTCATTGCAGCTTTAAATTTTGCAACATCGATACTTGACATGGAAAAAAGTAAAACAAAGAAACAAAGTAATAGCGTAACTAAATCTCCATATGTACTCATCCAAGCTGGTGAACCAGATTTGCCTTCTTCTGTCTTTCTTTTTCTAGCCATTTATCTCACCCTCTTCACCATCTTGGTTTTTACTTATTTCATTTCTTAAGCTAGGTGCTAAGAAAGCTTTTAATTTTTCTTCAATTACTCGAGGGTTTTCTCCTGCTTGAATAGAAAGTAATCCTTCTATTGAAACTTCTTTTAATAGTATTTCAGATTCACTTATAACTTTCATTTTATTTGCAAAAGGTAATGCAATAAAATTGGCTAGTAGAGAACCATACAATGTAGTTATCAAAGCAACTGACATATTACCACCAATTGTACTTGGATCATTCATTGTTTTTAACATGGCGATAAGTCCAATCAATGTACCTATCATACCCCAGGCAGGACCGAATTCTCCAACTTTTTCCCAAAAGCTTTGAACATTTTTATGTCTGCCTTCAATAAATACTAGCTCTGTTTCAAGTATGTTCCTTACCAATTCAGGGTCAGTACCATCAACAATAAGTAGAATCCCTTTTTTCATGAATTCATCATCAATAGATTCTGCAGCTTCTTCTAACGCAAGTAATCCTTCTTTTCTAGCAATATTAGATAATTCTATTATTTTCTTTATTATGTCTCCTTCATTAAGCTGTTTACTCTTAAATACTAATGATGCAGCTTTGATGGATTTAATAAAATCAGAAAGAGGATAAGATATTAAAGTCGCTGCGAATGCTCCACCGATAGTAATCATTACAGAAGCCGCATCAGTGAAACTTGATATTTGCCCTTTCATAAGTATAGAGCTGA
The DNA here is from genome assembly GCF_018141425.1 of Vallitalea guaymasensis. Lineage (NCBI taxonomy): Bacteria > Bacillati > Bacillota > Clostridia > Lachnospirales > Vallitaleaceae > Vallitalea > Vallitalea guaymasensis. Next base: position 5,115,760 of record NZ_CP058561.1, on the reverse strand, counting down.
GAATAAAGAAAATACCTGCGACCAAACCTCCAATAGTAGCTAAATCCAACGTTTTCACCTCACTTTAATGATTCTTGTTAATAGGCAATACTTTTTACCCATTTAATATAGAAACTTAATTGCCTATTTATTCTATACTAAGTAAGGTTATAGATTAGTTTAATATATAATAACCTACTAAAGTAACAATAAGCATTTATGAATAATTGGTTTATTGAATCTCTATACCAATTGTTCTTTTATATGTAATAACCTTATCTATAATATCTTTAGATGAATCCTTTGTTATGATTTTTTTACCAGTTGTCAGAGTTATTATAGTATTAGGTGTTTCCTCTATGACTTCTATCAAGTCCGAATTAATAACTATTTCCTCATTATTAAGCTTTGTAACATATATCATACAATCACCTTTTAATAGTTTTTATTAGTGGCTAGTGCTAAACCAGCCACTAATGTATTAGTTATTCATTAAATATTATTATCGTTTAAGATTAACAAGTTCTTGAAGCATTTCATCTGAAGCAGTAATTATTCTTGAGTTAGCTTGGAATCCTCTTTGGGTAGTAATCATATCAGTAAATTCCCTTGATAAGTCTACGTTGGACATTTCTAGGACTCCACCGTTGAGGCTACCGCCGTCTTCTGTAACTTCTTTACCAATACCATCAAACTCTCCTGAGTTAGATGTAACTTGGAATAAATTATTACCTACTTTCTGAAGACCAGCAGGATTTTGGAAATTAGCTACTGCAATTTGTCCAAGGATTTTAGTTTTACTGTTAGAATATTTACCAAGGATTTTCCCATCTGTTCCAATTTCAAATGATGACAGTTTTCCAGCTGGTGCACCAGCTCCTAATCCATCTTCATCACCACCTACAGCTTCAACAGTTGTTTTTCCATCAAACAAAGTTAAGTTTGAAAAATCAATCTTTATAGGAGTTGAAAATTTTGAAAAACCTGTCGTAGTAGCACCTAATGTCAATTCTAATCTAGTATCCGAACCATCAGCTGCTGATGATACTACTTTTCCCGTATTCACATCAAATGTAGCCGTTTTATTTGCGTCAGTTGCTGGTATGGGATTTGAAGCTGAACCAATTTTATTACCATCTTTATCTTTTAATGAATTTGCCATTATTCTTATATCAAATTCATTTGCTGTTGCAGTTTGACAAATCTTTAAATCAACAGTATATTTATAACCTAAACTATCGTATATTGGCACCTGTCTATATACGCCTTTTGCAGAATCTAGGTTTGGATCATTTTTTTGAATATTACCACTCACTGTAGCATTTTTTGTCATGCTAGGGTCCGAATACATATTTTCAGGTGATAAAATTTTAATCGAATTAACTTTATCTTTCACTATATTACCTGTAGTAGGATCTGTTCTCCAACCCATTACATTTAATCCTTCAGGATTACACAAATTACCGACCTCATCCAATCTAAAAGCACCAGCTCTAGTAAACTTGAATCCTCCTCCATCTTTCACTATAAAGAATCCATCACCCTCAATTTTCATATCAAGAGGATTATCAGTTCTCTGTGCAGCACCTTCAGTCATTAATGTATCGATAGATGAAATATTAGCACCAAGTCCTACCTGCATAGGATTTCGGCCACCTATAGATTCACTAGCCCCACTTGCACCTTGCAAAGTTTGACTGAATATTTCATTAAACGTTACTCTTCCTGACTTAAAACCTGTTGTATTAACATTTGCAATATTGTTACCTATAACATCCATTCTAGTTTGGTGTATTCTTAATCCAGAAACACCAGAGTACATAGAACGCATCATAATAATAACCTCCTTTTTTTCGTGCAGTCATATAATCTCATCTGTCAGTCAGAGATCAAAACCCCCTCTATTGAGGTCCAGTTTATATAATGACGGCACCATCGATATTAGTAAAAACTTTATTGTCTTGTTCCGATTTTTCCATGGCTGTAACAACAGTCTTATTCTTAATATTAACAACTAAAGCTACATCATCAATAAGAACTAATGAATCTTTAATCCCTTTTTCTTTTGCTTCATCTATGCCTTTATTAATTCTTTTTAACTGCTCATCAGAAAATTTTATTTTCCTAGAATTAAGACGCATATTAGCATGTTTTGAAAAATTCAGTTCACTAGTCTTACTTAGTTTCTCTTGTAAGACCTTACTGAAATCATCAACCTTGGAATTAAAATTACTATTAGTTTTAAGTTGATTTTTATTTACTTTTATCTTATTAGTTGAAACATTATACATAGAAGGATTAATCTTCATGTCATTCACCTACTAGCATCTAATTAGTTTCTTCAGATTCGTCAACACCTTCAGAATCCTCTTCATCAGAATCATCATCTTCTCCTGGAGCATATTTCTCTTGTATTTTAGCAATGTCCTTACTTATCTCTTCTACTTTTTTATTCAATTCTAGTAAATCTATTGGAGCCAAAACACCTTCAACTTTTTCAAGTGGAACATCTACGTCACCAACTTTTAGAAATACCTTACCATTTTGCATGAATACTCCCCTAACTGTTCCTGCTACAGGGGTTATCTCTAAACTAACAGGATTAACAATATTAGCAAAGATATCTTTATTCATTAATTCATATGCTCTAGACATTGAAGCACTTGTATTTAAGTTCTGCATTTGCTCTAAAGCTGAGAATTGTGCCATCTGCGCCAAGAAATCTTTATCTTGTGTTGGATTAAGAGGATCTTGGTATCTCATTTGAGTTACTAATAAGTTAAGAAAAGCATCTTTATCTAAATCATTAGTCTTCTTACTTGTTTTCATAGTATCAATACCATATTTATCCATGATATCTTTAACAACATTACTTTGAGTGTTAGTGTTTGAAATATCTGCCATAATATATCCCTCCTTATACCGAATAATCAATCGAATTATTATTTTCAATGTTGGATGATATATTATCATCATCTTCCATTAAGTCTTCCACAACTTCCCCATCCAAGCCATTATTAATTTTCATCATCTTAGCAGCTCTTCTTTTTTTATTGTTGTTTTCATTAAATTGCTTAGAATTGTTGTTTTCATTGAACATATTATTATCGGCTACTACTACTTCTAGCTTGTCTACAACAACCCCTTGTTCTTGTAGTGACATTCTGAGATTTGCTAAGTTAGCTTCTATTAATTCTTTTACAGCTGGATTTTCAGCCATGAAATTAGCAGTAACAACACCTTCTTGGGTTGTAAGTGAAAAAGCAAGTTTTCCTAGATGTTCAGGTCTAAGTTGAATAAACATCTTGTTTACATCGTCAGTTAGATTGACTTTGAAACTAGACACAATCTGGTCAATTACTTCCTCTGTGTTAATGTTATATGTAAGAATGTGTTTCTCACCACTTTGGTCAACAACTTCTACTTTTTGTACGTTTTGATTGATTGTTATGTTCTGTACATTGTCAGGAATTTCTTTACTACTATTACCTACAGCTTCAACTTTTATATCGTCTTTTGCCATATCACTTTTTTCAGTTCTATTATCTGTGATATCTATCTCTGGCATTTTATTCTTTTCATTATTCGATTCTTTTTCTGTCGAAGCAACTTGTTCCTTAGAATCATTTGTATTGTTTACTTCTGATACTTGATCAGTAGTGGTTTTAATATCATTTTCTTGATTCAATTCTGCTATAATCTTTTTGATGTCTTCTGTTTCTAAATTGCAATCTTCACTTATATCACTAAGCTCTGTTTTTAATTCTTTTATATTAGCTGTATCAGGTAACATCAATAACTCAAGTGAATCTTCAACATTGTACAAAGCCATCAGAAACGTATTAAGTTTGTCAGGTAAAAGCAAATCAAAGATAGTCATGTTAAGCTGGGCTAACATTTCATTTAATTGTTCTTCTGTGATGTTCAACTTATCAGTTACTTGATCAACAATATCTGCTTCTAATTCCTCTAAATCAACTTTATCTTCGGGCTTATCCTGCACTGGCTTTTCAGTGTTATTTATCTTATGCTGATTATTATTTGTAGGTTTAACCTTAGTGACAGGTTTTTCTACATTTTCCTGTTTCATTTTATTGTTTGATTGTTGATTAAGTATTTCATTAAAATTACTGTCAGCAGCTTTTCCATTGTTAGTCTTGACATTACTTTTAACCCCAACTGCTAAATCCATTTTACTGGCAACCATTGTAACCATTCTTTTCGCCTCCTTCCTTTAACTAGAGAAATCGTATTGACATCTCTTATTTTTTCGGAAACATATATTCAGTGATTTTTGCCGCTGTCTTTGTGTCCATAGCACCGAGTATTGCTCCCCGCTGTTCGCTATCTATATTATTAAGGATTTGAACAACCATTTTCATTTTGGAAGATGTAGTTGTCATCTTCGCTAATATGGCAGCTGCATTAGCAGCCTTCATCTGTCCATATGATGATGCTATATCTAGAATTTCTTTGTCATATTTCTCTATTTGGATAGCTTCTGCATATATTTTTGCAGCATTTTCTGGTTTCATTTCTTCATAGAAGCTAATAAAATTACTGATATCTGGAACACCTTCGCCAAATACTACTAATTCATCAAACTCTTTTTTCTTTTCGTCAAAAGCTGCTTGATTCTCTTCAAAAACTTTTAACCTTGCATTTTCGTCTTGTAATAATTTTAATTCTTCTGAGAGTTTTTCTACTTCAATTTCTTTATCTTTCAAAAGAGTTTCTGTAACTTTCAATCGTTCAACAGCTTCATCAACGTTTTCGAATGCATAATTATCATCTGCTGTCATATCTTCACTTAATGTTTCTTCAGCCACATTTGGTAAGATATTATTTACTACAGGTATATTCTTTAGAACAGGATAAGCATATTTGCTTCCAATATTACCTATATCTAGCTTTATAACAGCACAGATACCACCTATTATTATAATTAATATAATTAATACTGCTATGATTTTACCAAAACCTGATTTACTTTCATTAAATTCAATACTTTCGTTTTCCATGAACGTACATTCCTTTCAGTCCACTAAAACTTTAATGGCTTTATTAACGTATGTTACTTTGAAACAGCGAAAATATCACTGTTTTTTAGTCAATTTATTTTCTATACTTATAACTTACTATTTCATCCAAATGCTTTTGTTCTTCTTTACATTCTTCTTTGTAATACTCTTCATAAGCATTTTCTTTCAACTTTTCATACATTTTTTTTTCAATTAGAGCTTCTTTTAATTCATCTCTAATTGATTCAACCCTGCTATTTGCCTTAGTAACAGTAATATTTTGTTCTAAGACTACATTAGTGTAATATTTGTTTTTTTCTCCAAAATCTCTAATATCTTTTACTGTGATTCTATCACTAACCATTTTTTTATATAGGTTATTATTGTTGTCTCTTAGAGTAATTAACTGTGTTAATCTTCTTTCTTCTATTTCAAGTAATTGATTAGCATTGCTTAATTCCATACGCTTTTGTTCTTCAAATTTCTCTTTTACACTTAAGATATTTTGTAACCTGAATTGAAATTTAGCCATTACTTATCACTACTTTCTAAAAATATCTCTTCCATTTTATCTATCTCTTCATCAAAATTAAACTTTTCTTCTGTTTTTTGTTTCAAGTAATTGTTAACAAGTTTAATCTTGTCAATTGCATAATCAATATCTTCATTACTACCTCTAGAATATGCACCAATATTTATAAGATCTTCTACGTCTTTATAAGTTGCTAAAACAGTTTTCATACTGTTTGCAATATCTTTATGTCTATCATCTGCAACTTCTGACATAACTCTTGAAACACTTTGTAGAATATCAATCGCTGGATAATGATTTTTGTAAGCCAATTTCCTGGATAGAACGATGTGTCCATCAAGAATACCTCTTGCCGTATCAGTAATTGGCTCATTCATGTCATCACCATCAACCAGTACTGTGTAAAGCCCCGTAATAGATCCTACCTCTGCATTTCCAGCTCTTTCTAATAGTTTTGGCATTACAGCAAATACAGATGGAGTATATCCTCTACTAACAGGCGGTTCCCCTATAGCTAGTCCAATTTCTCTCTGAGCCATAGAAAATCTAGTTAGGGAATCCATCATCAGCAGAACATCTTTTCCTCTATCTCTAAAATATTCAGCTATTGCTGTAGCTGTACTAGCAGCCTTTTGCCTAACTAAAGCAGGTTTATCAGAAGTAGCAACTACTACCACTGACCTTTTCAACCCTTCTTCGCCTAAATCCCTCTCAATAAACTCTTTTACTTCTCTTCCTCTTTCACCAATTAGTGCAATGACATTAATATCAGCACTTGTATTTCTTGCAATCATACCTAACAATGTACTTTTTCCAACGCCGCTTCCTGCAAAGATACCTACTCTTTGTCCCTTACCGATAGTCAATAAACCATCAACAGCTTTTACACCAATAGGTAATACTTCTTTAATTCTTTTTCTTTTAAGAGGTTCTGGAGGTTCATTATGTATACTGTAATCTGTATCAGTATAGATTATTTCTTTATCATCTATAGGATTACCTAATCCATCTAACACTCTACCTAATAGTTTATCACCAACAGCTACTGTAAGAGTTTGTCCAAGAGCCTCAACTGTACTTCCTAATCCAACACCTTCTAAATCCCCTAAGGGCATAAGCAATATTCTATTTTCCTTAAATCCAACAACTTCTGCTAAAACAGATGCTTTATCAATACCCGAATGAATAAGACATAATCCTCCCATCCGAACCTTTGGACCTAATGATTCAATAGTCAATCCTACTACTCTTGTAACCCTTCCTAGATGCCTAATATAAGAATTACTTTTAAGTGTCTCATATTTATTAAAATCAATACTTTCCATAAGTTTCATCCTCTTAAGAATTTAAACTATTTGCTATAAGCTTCAAATCTGATGTTAAACCGCTTAGTCTAGTGTCAAGGCTGCAATCTAAATTTCCTAACTTAGTTTCTATAAAGCAATCGTTAGACTCTAATGCATTATCTTTAATAATTTCAACATTAACAGTTTGACTTATTTCTTCGCATAACTTGTCTTTATTTTCGTTAACATAATCAAAATCATCGGGTGATACGTGAACAATCAGGTCATCTAATGTCTCAATTTCTGAAAAACCTTTTTTAATTAGATAAAGAATTATATTCTCTTTTTCAATAACATAACCTGTTAGGTTTTTCACTAATTCAATTAAGATGTTAGCCATCTTAGGTTCTATATCACTAAGTATTTTTTCTTTTTCGTCATACGCTTGTTGTAATACTTGGTCAGCTTCATTTTTTAATCTTATTGCTTCTTGTTCACCCTTACTAATACCATCTTTATATCCGTCCTCTAGTGCCTTTTTGTAAGCTTCTTCAGTAATATCTATTGCACTTTTCTTAGCATCTTCAACAATACACTGAGCCTCTCCCATTGCTTTATTTATAATGTCATTTGCAACTTGCTCAGCTTGTTTTTTTTGCTTTTCAATAGATTTATTAATCTTAGCAGCACTAATATGTATATCTTCTTCGTTATTCTCAGAGATGTTATTTTTATTATTTACGCCAATAATCTTCTTATTATTGGAGGCGTAATTTATAAATGGTGATTTGATAATACTAGACAATTATCTCGTCACCTCCACCTCTAGAGATAACAATTTCACCAGCATCTTCTAATTTCCTGATTATACCAACAATCTTTTGCTGTGCTTCTTCTACATCTTTAAGTCTAACAGGTCCCATATATTCCATATCTTCTTTTATCATAGTTGCTAAACGCTTAGATAAATTATTAAATATAGTATTTTGTACTTCTTCTCCTGCACCTTTTAATGCTGTTGCTAACTCATTATTATCCACATCACGAAGTATAGTCTGAATTGATCTGCTATCAAGTGATAAGATATCTTCAAATACGAACATTTTCTTCCTGATTTCTTCAGCAAGTTCTGTATTCTCGATTTCTAATGTTTCCATAATGTTCTTTTCTGTAGATCTGTCAACAGAATTTAATATCTGAACAATAGAATCGACACCACCGACAATTGTATAATCTTGAGTAACTAATGAAGATAGTTTTCTCTCTAACACGTTTTCTACATCCTTTATGACATCTGGCGATGTTCTATCCATTTCAGCTATTCTCCTAGCTACGTCTGCTTGTTTTTCTTGTGGTAACGAAGCAAGTATCATTGCTGATTGAGCAGGACTTAAATACGATAAGATAAGTGCAATTGTCTGGTTATGTTCATCTTGAATAAAGTTAAGAAGTTGACTAGGTTCAGTCTTTCTAACAAATTCAAAAGGTCTAACTTGTAATGATGCAGTAAGTCTTCCAATAACCTGTTTCGCTTTATCAGAACCAAGAGCATGTTCAAGAAGCTCTTTGGCATAACCAATTCCACCTTCTGCTATATATTGTTGAGCTAAACATACCTCATAAAAATCTTGTAATACAGCTTCTTTGTCTTTTGGAGAAACACTTCTCGTATTTGCTATTTCAAGAGTCAATTGTTCAATTTCCTCTTCTTTTAGATGTTTAAAAACTTTTGATGATTTCTCAGGACCTAAAGCAATTAGCAATATAGCTGCTTTTTGTAATCCTTTTAAATCTCTATTAGCCATATTATTATCACTCCCAATCTTCATTCAGCCAGTTTCTAAGCAACTGTGCTACTGCATCAGGTTTCTCATCAACGAATTTCTCTATTTGAACTCTTGTATCTGATTTATCATCAAATTCAATTTCCTCTAGATCTTGTTGTTCTCTGGTACTTGCCAACATATCTTCAACAGATAATTCAGGTTGTATCTCAGTAACTTCCACTGGTTCAGTACCTTTATAAACTGCATATCCTAGCAACGCTATCATAATTACGATAATAGCTATAAAGATATAATCTGTAATAGGTTTTTTCTTAACTGAAATAGGAATGAATGAAGGAACCTCATAACCTATTATCTCAACCTTTGAACCATTAGCAGCATTCTTGACAAGTGATATAAGGTCATCATCAATAGCTATTTTCTTAGATTCACTATTCTGCGCCTTGTATTCTTCCCATGATATGTTATCTAAAACACCCTGTTTTTTTAGAAGTGCTTGATCATATATCTTATATTTTTTAGCTGATATTGATACAGATGATTCATTATATTTTATATTTCCAATATGTTTTGTTTCATTTGTAACAGTTTTACTTACATCATAATCTACTTTATCTATTTTGGTACTGCTATCAGAATTACTGTTGTTTGGTACAAGGTAATCAGTAGTTCCATTATTAGAATCAGTTCCTGGAACACCAGATGGTGTCTGATTTGAACCTTCTGATTCATAATGATACTCAGATGAAGGTATTCCCTTTGATTGACCTTCTGGAGTAGTATATTCTTCTTTTATAGAAGACTGAGCATCAAAATCAATAATCAAATCTGCTGTTACTACAGCATCATCAAATTCTCCTAATAATATAGATAAAACATCTTTTTCTATTTTATTTTCCATTGTTACTTCATAATTGATTTTCTTGTTTAAACTTGATCCGTTATCATCAATATCTTCACCATAGTACAACATTTTACCAGAATTATTAAGTATTCTTACATTTTTAAGATCTAAGTTCTCTACAGAAGATGCTAAAAAGTTAGCAATACCAACTACTTGATCATCTGTTAGTTCATGTGATGTAGTAAGTATAGCAGATGCTTTAGCCTCCTTGACATCATCAAATATTGTTCTATCTTGATCTGGTGTAACTAATTTAACTACGGCTGACTCAACATCCTCAATAACTGATATTTTATCTCCTAGTTCATTTTCAAATGCTAATTTGTGTTTTGCTCTTTTTTCTGCTTCAGTAGTACTAAGACTAGAATTAAAAGCCTCTTTGTATGTCATACCAGTATTTGATATGATACCCATGCTATCTAATGCCATTTGAGCATCTTGCTTTCTCTTTTTGTCAACATACACCGAAGAAGCATTGTCTCGAACTTCATATTTGATCCCTTGTTCTTGTAATAAAGTTTTAACTTGGTTAGTAGTTTTTGGTTCCAATCCTGAAACAAAGGGAACCATTTTAGTTTTATTAAGTGCTATTGTCAATATACTCAATGCAATAACCGTAACTACCACAGCTGCAATTATTTGCAACTTCTGTTTTTTGTCAAATTTGTTCCAGAACCCGGTTATTTGGTCTGAAATTTTACTTATAAAACCAGGCATATGTACACCCCTTTAACATAAATCACACATCCATTTTCTAACTTAGTTTAGGTTTGACATCTAAATATTATTTAGACTTGCATACGCATTATTTCATTATATGCATCAAGTAATTTATCTCTTAATTTTACTGTGTATTGTAATGCTACTGAAGCTTTTTCTGATGCGATTAGAACATCAACAAAATTATCAGTTTTTCCTGCAGCAAAATCTGTAGTTACTTGTTCGGATTTTTTTTGCAACTGATTAGTATCATCTATTAACCCAATTGCTGCTTTGTAGATATCCTCAAATAATTGTCCAGATTCTTTTTTTGACTTATTTCCGCTGGATATAAGATTATTTATGCTGCTAATATCCCCAATCTGAATTCCCATTTTGCATCTCTCCAATCATCTCAATTATGTTAATCTCTTATTTGCCAATTTCTAAAGATTTCATTGCCATTGATTTTGTCGCATTCATCGCAGTAACATTAGCCTCATAAGAACGATTGGCTGAAATCATATTTACCATTTCTTCTATTGTATTAACATTAGGCATTAATACATATCCATCATCGCCAGCTTCTGGATGACTAGGATCATATACTCTTTTTAATGGTTTTGTATCTTCGATAATCTTGGATACCTTAACTCCTGAAGCCTTATAATTATCAATAGAATCATTAAGCATCGAACCGAAATTGTTGCTTTTTTGTTCTTCAAAAAGTAAAACTTTTCTTTTATATGGTCCACCATCTTTTGTTTTAGTGGTATTTACATTAGCAAGATTTTGTGAAATAATGTCCATCCTTAGTCTTTGGGCAGTCAAGCCGGTTGCACTAACATTCATTGAATTAAAAAAAGACATTTACATTTACCTCCAATCATAATTAATGTTTATATAACATATTACCTCTTATTTCTAATTAACGACTTAAAACTGTTTTAATTCTACTAAAATTATTAGATACTTGGTCAACTAAAACGTTGAATTTAATCTGATTTTTTGTAAGTTCTGTCATTTCTGTGTCAATGTTTACATTATTACCATCTAATCTATAACTTAGATTTGCTTTATCGACAACTACCTGTGGTGTTAATGCATTAGTATCTATATCTGACAATTTATTATTAGATAGTAATGCTTCTTGTAATAATCCTTCAAATTTAACATCTTTCCTTTTATAACCTGGTGTATCTTCATTAGCAATATTTTCTGAAATTACATTATGCCTCATTAAACTTGCATCTAAAGATTTGCCTAGAATATTAATTCCATTGTACATATTATTACTGATCATAATTCCACCTGCCTTTTTTATCCATTAATATTAATTATAATTTATATGTCGAAAATTGCAAGGCTTTTGTAATGAGCAATTAGACTTAATTTACACTAATCTAATAAATAAGACTTAATAATTAATTTAAGTTATTTAATACTCAATTATCTCTTCCAAAAAAATACTTTTATCCTATATATTGTATCAGTTTATGTCATAATATACAATATATACTTAACAATTTTTGAAAAATCTCCCTAGAATTTACAGTAATAGTTTTTTTTGTAATCAAAAAAGGGAAAGCTCTTATCGAGCTTCCCCTCCTTATTATAAAATCTTATAGTTTCCTGAGTTCTTCAATCAATACGTCATTAAGAACCTTAATATAAGTTCCTTTCATACCTAATGAACGAGATTCAATAACTCCTGCACTCTCGAATTTTCTAAGTGCATTAACAATTACAGATCTAGTTATTCCAACTCTATCAGCTATTTTACTTGCAACCAATATGCCCTCACTACCATTCAATTCCTCAAAGATATGAGTAATCGCTTCTTGTTCTGAGAATGATAATGTACCAATTGCAGATTTAACGATAGTAGTCTTTCTAATTTCTTCTGTGTTTTCTTCGTTGATTGATCTCATGATTTCTAGTCCTACAACAGTAGCACCATATTCACTTAATATTATGTCCTCAATGTCATAGGAAGCATTATTCTTATATAGGAATAAAGTTCCAAGTCTTTCTCCCGCAATATCTATTGGAATAATAATTCCAATATAATTGTTTGCGTTTACGTTTGAAGAGAACCCTAATGTTTCAAGATTAACATTTTCTTTTGTTGATAAAACATTTAATAGTCTTTCGTTTAAATTTTCATCAATACATGCTCCTAGTTTATCTTGTAACAACTCTTCAATAATACCAATCTCTTCCCTGTTATGAAGTCCTAGTAATTTGCCCTTTTTACTAATGACTAATGCATTAGAATATAAAATATCACTAAGCACTTCACATATGTCGGTAAATATTACCCTTTGTGTACCTGTTCTTTGTAATAATCTGTTGATCTTTCTTGTTTTATCCAGTAGTTGTACACTCATTAAATTTTTCCCTCCTAAATTATTATGCTATTAAGCTAAAAGCATCAACCAAGTTGCATAGTTTATTATATTACGAAGCTTCTAAATATTCAAGTATATATTTTAAATTGACGCTATAACCTAGCTTTTTTTAACTCCAAAGTAACTGCCCTAGAATTTTATTTCTAATTACTTTGACATCTTTCATGAATAACAAAATTATTATTCCTGTTCTTCTTTTTCCTTGAGAACGCTATAATTACATTCTTCGTTGTTACATTTTAGATATTTGCCCTTTTCAACCATAATAGTTCCACACTTTGGACATATTTCCTTAGTAGGTCTATTCCAAGTCATAAAATCACATTCTGGGTTATTTTCACACCCATAATATCTTCTGCCCTTTTTAGTCTTTTTAATAAAGACTTCGCCACTACATTTAGGGCAAGATACACCTTCAACCTTTTCATATAAAGGTTTTGCGTTTCTGCATTCTGGAAAACCAGGACATGCTAAAAACTTACCGTATCTACCTATTTTGATTACCATGTTTCTACCACATTTATCACATAGAACATCAGAAACTTCATCCTTTATTTCAATTTTGCCTATTTTTTCTTCAGCGTATTCAATTGTTTCGTAAAAATTAGGATAAAATTTTCTAAGTACTTCTTTCCATTGTATATTTCCAGTCTCAACTTCATCTAGTTCTTTTTCAAGCGCTGCTGTGAATTTAACATTTACTATATCTTCAAAATATTTTTCCATTATCTCGTTAACTATTTCTCCTAGCTCTGTAGGAAAGATATTCTTCTTTTCTTTTGAAACATAGCCTCTTTTTTGAATGGTAGATATAGTCGGTGCATAGGTACTTGGTCTACCAACACCATTCTCTTCTAATGTCTTTACCAATGATGCTTCTGTATATCTAGGTGCCGGTTGAGTAAAATGTTGTTTTTTGCTCAAATCTATTAAATTTAAATTAGAATCTTTATTAATATTCCCAATTTTTTGGTTGTCTTCCTTATCATCTGAGATATTATATACTTTTAAAAATCCATCGAAGATCAAAACAGAACCGGAAGCGTTAAATCTGTAATCTCCTCCATTAATTTTAATTGATTTTGTAGCGTATTTAGCGGGTTTCATTCTACTTGCAACAAATCTGTTGTAAATCAACTTATATAATCTCAATTGATCCCTTGATAGTGATTCTTTTATATCATCGGGATAAATATCAACATAAGTCGGTCTTATAGCTTCATGGGCATCTTGAACATTACTCTTTTTATTGCTCGAGATTTTATTATTATTTACATACTCTTCTCCAAAACTACTTGAAATGTATTCTTTTACAGCTTTATCTGCATCATCAGATATACGAGTTGAGTCAGTACGTAGATAAGTAATAAGTCCTACAGTACCTTTTCCCTTTACATCTATACCTTCATATAACTGTTGAGCTATTCTCATTGATTTAGAAGTTGTAAAATTAAGTTTCTTAGCAGCTTCTTGTTGAAGAGTACTCGTAATAAACGGTAGAAGTGGTTTTTTTAGTCTTTCACTTTCTTTAACATCACTTACAATATATTCTTTATCCTTTAGGTATTCAATTATTTCATCAACCTGCTCTTTTGAAGATATTTTCATCTTTTTGCTCTTACCATAGAATGTAGCAGTGAATTTGTCTTTTGAATCCTTATCTTGCAACTTGGCATCTAATGACCAATATTCTTCCGGTATGAAGCTGTTAATTTCTTCTTCCCTATCACAAATGAGTTTTAGAGCTGTTGATTGGACCCTTCCTGCACTGAGTCCTTTTTTTATTTTTTTCCATAGTAGCGGGCTAATCTTATATCCGACTATTCTGTCGAGTATCCTTCTAGCCTGTTGAGCATCAACCAAATCCATGTTAATTTCTCTAGCTTGTTTTATCGAATTCTTAACTGCATTTTTTGTTATTTCATTAAAAGTTATTCTGTAGAATTTTTTGTCTGCTAAATTCAGAGAAAATAACAAATGCCATGATATTGCTTCACCTTCGCGGTCAGGGTCAGTAGCGAGAAAAACTTTGTTAGCCTTTTTTACTTCTTTTCTAAGATGTTTTAGGAGTTCTCCTTTACCTCTTATAGTAATATATTTCGGTTCAAAATCATTTTCTACGTCTACCCCTAACTGACTTTTGGGTAAATCTCTTACATGTCCCATTGAAGCTTCAACTTTATAATTGCTACCTAAAAATTTTTTTATAGTCTTTGCTTTTGCAGGCGATTCAACTATTACTAAATTCTTTGCCATTTTTACCCTCCACTACAATTTTCTAATAAAATATTTGTTTGGCAGTTGTTTTATTACGCCCTTAAGTTCCAGTTTTGTTAATATCAACCCAAGTTCATCAATTGGTATGTTTGACTTAATATGTATATCGTCAATAAATAAAGGTTCTAAACTTAAACAAGAATACACTATTTTTTCAATTTCTGCAAGTCCTAAAGTAATATTTTCTGAATTTTTTTGTTTTTCCTTGGTGAAACTCACAGAAATTTCATCTAAAATATCATCGATATTGGTTACCATTTTAGCACCCATTTTTATTAAATTATTAGTACCTTCACTTAGCTTATCTGTTATCCTGCCAGGGATACTATAGACATCTTTTCCTTGTTCCAATGCTTGGTCTGCTGTTATTAGAGAACCACTTTTTCCTGCAGCTTCTATAACTAGTACTCCATCACTTATTCCACTAATAATTCTATTTCTTAGAGGAAAATTACCTGGTTTTGGAATTTGATTAACTGGAAATTCAGATATTAGAGCTCCTTTATGACTAATGTCATCCATTAATTTATAATTTTCCTTAGGATAACATATGTTAACACCTGATCCAAGAACAGCGTAAGTTCTGCCACCACCTTCCAGTGCACCTATATGAGCAGCAGTATCAATGCCTCTTGCCATCCCACTTATAATTATAATTCCCATTTTTGCTAATTCTCTTCCAAAAAGTTTTGCAACTTCCCTACCATATTCAGTACATCTTCTAGCACCAACTACAGCTATGATGGGAGAATCATCTTTTATATCTCCTTTTACATAAATACCATAGGGATAATCATAAATATTTTTCAAGTTATCTGGGTACAAATCATCATCAATAGAATAAAAATTGATGTTACTCTTTTTTATTCTGTTATAATATTCTATTATCTTATCCTTATTTCTAGACTGGATAATTGCTTTTCTATCAATTTCTCTTAAGCCTTTAACTTCACTGAGTTCATCAGTGGCTTCCCAAATATACTTTGGTTCATCAAAATAATTTAATAGATATTTTATTTTTTTAAGCCCAATACCTTTTATGTTGTTCAACCATAACCAATAGTGCTCCTTTTCCATAACACTCCCCATACGCATCATCCTTTAGTTATTTTTTCCTAAGTTTTCTAATTAATCTTTTTACTTTTGGCACCCAAAATTCCCATAGATTATAATAAAATTTACTAACCACCAAATCAAACTCGCCTATATACTCAACAAAATCACCATTAAATCCCTTTTTAAACCTGTATAAACCATATAGGTGATGATTTGGGTCAAGATTACCTGAAATACCTCTAAAATCATATAATGTGCAGCCACAATCCATAGAATATGCTATCATATGCCATTGCAATAAATAATTAGGCATTAGATTTCTATATAAGTTGTCACTTGCTCCATACAGATACCATGCTTTTTTCCCATTCAATAACACAATTGCTCCAGAAACAATAATTCCATCTAGATTTTTACTAGCCAACTCTGTCATCTCCGGAATTTCTCTTTGGAGTTTATTAATCCTATCTTCGTTTGGTTTTTTTGAGTTTTCTTCTTTCTCCAAGTCACTGATAGCTTTATCTAGTGCTTTTTTAACATTATATTTAGCCATGAACAGCTTCATTTTACCTTGTTTTTCCATAGTGTTATACATATCTTTAAAATACTTTAAAGGTCTCGTAATAAAGCCGTCTCTAGAGCCTGTAACTCGCATGATTCTTTCAAATTCTTCTAGGTCGTCTATACTTCCTTCATATATTTCAATACCCTTTTTTTCTGCAAGTCTAATATTGTACCTTGTTTTATGATGAAAACTTTTGAATAATGTATCTTTATCCTTATCAACATCTAACTTGAATACAAATCTAGGCTGAATTCCCTCAAAATCAAGATTTGTTCCCTTGTGTGCATAACCCATATTTTTCAATGATTCTATGAGCTTAGTGTTGTCTATACCATCTTCTTTTATGTCTCCATCTATAGTTCTTTCCTTATATATTATACATGGGTCAATTTTCACAAAGATCGCCTTTGTTTTTTTAGCATATTGCTTTAATTCTTTTGTGAATTCTTTAACTAAGTCAATATTTTCATAATCAAGAACATATCCTCTTGGAGCATATAAAATATATCTTGATAAGCCAGGTAATTTTCTTCTAAGGAGCATAGCTGATGCTTGCAAATCACCACTACCATCTTCTAAACCAACTAATTCCTTAGTCCACTCTCCAATACACTTTAGGTTTCCCCATTCTATAGATTGTAGAGCATGTCCGTTAGGATGGTTTTCATTAAATAAAGTAAATTTTTTTTCATCTATGTGTGTAACAAATTTCATTAACTCTTTACCTCCGAAATGTATGTCCTTTTTATATTCTCTTTTACAAAAATAGGCGAGATCTTTATCTCAACCATAATCTCATCAGGGTCATCTAAGCCTGTAATATCAACAATAGTGTATTGCATATTAGGTCTCCCTAATATTTCTAAAGGTTTTCCTTTATAGAATATTACTGTTTTATTCCTGAATAGATATCTATATATTTCTTTTAGATAATATATAATAACTGAACCGAATTTGGAACCTATAGGTTTCTTAATCAATCCCATTCCACAATAAAATCCCATTGGAACTATTCCTATAGTTTTATCCTGTTTTGATTTATAACTATTGCCATAACCTATATGTTCTCCGGCTTTAATACTTTTAGAATATATGATTTTGGCTCTAATATCAGCAATCTTTTTGAGTCCTATTCTTTTCTTACTATTACAGGGACCGTATAAAGCATTACCTAATCTTACCATATTATAATGAGCTTCTTTATAGTCTATTGTATTTTCGCTATTACATATATGATAAATCAAGCCATTGTAATGCTGATTAAAGAAAGTTATATATTTATCAAACTTTTCTTTTTGTCCTAATACATAAGACCTATTATTTTTATATGTTGTTGCAAAATGAGAATATACCCCTTCTAGTATGGCACAAGTAGCTTTTTCACATAGTGACTTAACTTCTTCCAATTGGTCGTAATCTATACCAAATCTATTCATTCCAGTTTCTACTTTTAAGTGAAACTTAATCGTTTTTTTATTGTTTTCTGTCCAATCAATCAGTTTTCTTAATTGATTCAATGAACAGATACTCATAGTAATATTATTCTCATAAACTATATCAAACTCTTCAGTGGGTCCCATTAGAAAAATAGGTAGTTCTAAACCGTTTTTTCTAAGTTCAACACCTTCGTCCAATAATCCTACTCCAAAATAATTTACATCACCACTTAATGCTTTTGCAATTTCTACACTTCCATGTCCATAAGCATTACCTTTTACAACTGCCATAATCATGGTATCATTACTTAATTGTTCTTTTATTTTGGATAGGTTATAATAAAGGTTATGAAGATTAACTTCCAAATAGATATCAGACAATTGTCTTCCTCCTCAAATCATTCTATTAATTTCCCTAAGTTAACATTATAAACAGTTTATGGAATAATATCAAGTTACTATTTATTAATCAAAGTAGTTACGGTCAAGAGATCTATACTGAATTGCTTCTGCTAGATGTTTTTCTTCTATGTCATTTTCACCGTCTAGATCCGCTATTGTTCTTGCAACTTTTAATATTCTATGATATGCTCTAGCACTCAAATCCAGCTTCTCGAAGGCTAACTTCATCATTTCTCTGGACTTATCATCCAACTGACAATATTTTTCAATCTGAGCAGCACTTAACATTGAGTTAAAATATATCTTAGAATCTTTATATCGTTCTTGCTGAATCTTATGAGCTCTCATTACTCGTTCTTTAATATCCTTAGACGTTTCCATTTTCTTTTTATTATTAAGTTCATTGTAATTAACATTATTGGCCTCTACATGCAAATCTATTCTATCAAGTAGTGGTCCAGATATTTTATTAAGATATCTTTTTATTTGTAATGGAGTACAGCTGCATTTTTCTCTGTCGGGATAATATCCGCATGGACAAGGATTAAGAGAAGCTACAAGCATAAAATTAGCTGGATATGTAATTGTTGCATTCACCCTAGAAATTGTTACTTTACCATCTTCTAGAGGTTGTCTCATTACTTCTAATACATTTTTGCTAAACTCAGGCATCTCATCTAGGAATAATACCCCATTATGAGACAAACTTATTTCTCCTGGTCTTGGAATTCTTCCTCCACCTGTCAACGCTGAGTTTGAAACTGTATGGTGGGGAGCCCTAAATGGTCTCTTAGTGACTAGAGCCTGATCTTTTCTTAACAATCCAGCTACACTATATATCTTAGTTATTTCTATACTCTCTTCAAAAGTCAGATCTGGCAATATGGTAGGTAATCTCTTTGCCATCATAGTTTTACCAGAGCCAGGAGGACCTATCATTAGAACGTTATGAGCTCCTGCGGCTGCTATCTCTAATGCCCTTCTAACATTTTCTTGACCCTTTATATCACTAAAATCAATTATATTTTCTTCATTATCCCATGATTCATGGAATAGCTTTTCTATATCAATTCGCTTTGGTTCTATTTTAACATTGTTATTTAATAATTTAACAACCTGAGACAAGTTACTAACACCGATAACATCAATACCTTCTACTACTGCACCTTCATCAACGTTATCTATAGGAATGATACATCTTTCAAAACCATTCTTATATGCACTGTAGACAATTGGAAGTATACCATTTACTTTCTGAACTTCTCCATTAAGAGATAATTCCCCAATAATTAAGGTTTTATCCAATGAGTTGGTATCTATTAACTCCATACATGATAAAATGCCAATAGCTATTGGTAAATCAAATGCAGGTCCTTCCTTTCTTATATCAGCTGGAGCTAAATTTACTGTTATTCGCTTACAAGGAAACTGAAATCCTGAATTGTTGATAGATGTTCTTACTCTTTCTATAGATTCTTTAACGGCAGAGTCTGGTAATCCAACTAAATCAAGCCTAGGAAAACCGCTTGATATATCTACCTCCACCCCAACCATGTATCCGTCAATGCCCATTAACGCAGCACTATAAACTCTGTTAAACATGTTGTCCCCCTTGTCATATGTATATTTGGTCATGCAATAAAATGAAATGTTAAACAATTTAAGAATTTATTATGTCCAACTTATTAAAGCATTAACCTTATTAGTAATTTTTAGTATATAAACAATCTATATCATTATATCATAAAATAATCATATTATTAATAACAAATTAATATTTCAATTAAATATAGTTAAAAAAACGTACTAAAACACTTCATTTTTAATCTGTTACTTAGACTAGGACGAACTATTATAATTAATATATTAAAACTAGTTCTCTATTAATATAGAAGAAACTAGTTCGACCTCTCCATAACGAAATAATTAATTATGAATAATAATTTATTGTCCACTTCAAAAATACGCCGAAATTAAGCCCTTAAAGACAAAAGGGTATAATTATATGCCTCCAACGCCGAAAATCCATTTAAAGCTAATATATGCAATTACAGGAAGATAATCATTCTTCTTTCATAACGAATTTAATTCCAAATTGACTATTCTTTTAATTTATAAGCTTTTCCAACACTTCCACCTAACATATCCCACAGATAATTATGCTCATCTACTGCACAGGAAAAATCTTCGTTCTTCCAGTTATACAATATAGTCAAAAGCCTTTTTTTATCAGGATACTCAGATACAAGAACTTCGGTAATCAAGTAATCTACTCTTTCTTCAGTGATTTCAATCTCACCCCATATTTCATCAGCAACAATTTTAGTGTTTGCCATCATGTGCATTTCCTCCCATACTTCTTTTTCATCTCTAACATATACTTTAGTTAGTTCTGTCGTTTGTATGAGTTCTTGATACTTGGTATCGTCAATCTGTTTGATCTTATTTGAACATCCAGTTATAGATACAATGATTAATATTAATATAAACATCCTCTTCATTTTCAAGTCTGTCACCTCTAGCTAGTTGAATGTTTTTACATGGTATAATTAGAATAAGTTCCCCTTTTATACTAGCTTTTCCAATCTGAATTAGGATTATTATATTCATACTAAACTAACAAGTGTTATATTATTCCATACTTGAAATGTCTTCCGTAGGAAGTTTCAATCGTTAGGAAAGTTTCCTTATAGCATATGAAAATGCTTCTGTTTCATATACTTTATTAGTATAACTCTTCTATATGAACAAAATAGGTTTCCCACTGGGAAACCTATTTATCATTCAATATTTTCTTCAACTCATCCATAAAAGTATTAATATCCTTGAACTCACGATATATAGATGCAAACCTGACATATGCTACTTCATCAATGGTCTTAAGTTTTTCCATTACCTTCTCACCGATATCTTTACTTTTAATTTCTTTTTTTAATGAATTATATAAACTATTCTCTATTTCATCTACTAATCCTTCAATTTCACTCATTGACACAGATCGTTTATGACAAGATCTAACAACACCATTCATTAACTTATTTCGATTATACGGTTCTCTTGTCTTATCTTTTTTAATAATGACTAAAGGTATTGTTTCTATCTTTTCATAAGTAGTAAACCTTTTGCCACATGCTTCACATTGTCTTCTTCTACGTATTAAATTGTTTTCGTCTGATGGTCTTGAGTCAACTACTTTAGTATTATCCTCATTGCAAAAAGGACATCTCATAAGTTATTCTCCCTACTTTCCGCTTATAGCCACTATTTTAGTCATATTATAAGTTATAAGCAGAAAAAGGTCAACCTTTGATTTTAAATACTTATAATTATTTAAAATAATTTTAATTATTAGTATTCTGATTCAACTAATGACTTATCAACGTTGATATCAACCAGAATAATATCTTCACCTATCTTTTTTATACTGTCCCAGGGTATTTGATATTCCTTGCCTCTACCAAACATTCCAAATATCTTAGCTGGTCCTGGAACGATCAGCTTAATCAATTTACCTTCCTGTAAATCAACCTCAATATCACTTATAAATCCTAATCTAATACCATCGTTAGAATTTATAACCTCTTTTTGTTTCATATCATATATTCTAACCATACTAAATTCCCCCTAAAAGCTGTCCTTACTTAGATTCATATTCAAAATAATTTACTAGTTAATTCAAGTATCTTTTCATATGTCTTATAGCTGATTTTTCCAGTCTTGATACTTGTGCTTGAGAAATACTTATCTCACTAGCAACTTCCATTTGTGTTTTACCTTCAAAAAATCTAAGCTTCAGTATATTAAACTCTCTTTTAGGGAGTTTTTTCATAGCTTCACCAAGAGCTATTGATCTAACCCATCTTTCCTCTTTATTCTTTTTATCACTTACTTGATCCATTATATATAAGGAATCGCCCCCATCATTATAAACTGGTTCAAAAAGTGACACAGGATCTTGAATAGCATCAAGAGCAAAAACAACATCCTCTTTTTTCATATCTAACTCTTTTGATATTTCCATAATAGTTGGTTCTTTATTATTCTGTCGCAATAACTTTTCTTTTGCTTGTAAAGCTTTATAAGCTGTATCTCTAAGAGACCTGCTTACCCTTATACTATTATTGTCTCTTAGATACCTTCTTATTTCCCCTATTATCATTGGTACGGCATATGTTGAAAATTTAACATTTTGAGTAATATCAAAGTTATCTATCGCCTTAATAAGTCCTACACAACCTACTTGAAACAAATCATCTACCATTTCCCCTGAATTACTAAATCTCTGGATTACACTTAATACCAATCTCAGATTACCGTGAATATATTCATCACGAGCAGCAAGATCTCCATCAAGTATCCTATTAAATAATGCTTCCTTTTCTTTATTCTTCAATATGGGTAATTTAGATGTATTCACACCACATATTTCAACTTTGTTCAATGCCATACTCTACCTCCAGTAATCATTTTGTCATATATTTTTTCTTATACTAAAATGATTGCCAGTGGTAATATATTTATACCTTTTTTTATTGCATTCTAATAATTTCCTTTTGTAATCTTTTTATGATTTTCTTCTCAAGCCTTGATATATATGATTGTGATATGCCTAACATATCAGCAACTTCTTTTTGAGTTTTTTCTTCGCCATCTGCTTTCAGTCCGAATCTAAGTTCAACAATAACTCTTTCTCTATTTGACAATTTGCTAAGAGCCTTTTTTAATAATTCCTTATCTACTTCTTCCTCTATATTTCTATAGATAACATCTTCCTCAGTACCTAGTATATCCGATAATAATAGTTCGTTTCCGTCCCAATCTACATTAAGGGGTTCATCAATAGATATCTCTAACTTTGTTTTATTATTTCTTCTTAGATACATAAGGATTTCATTTTCTATACATCTAGAAGCATAGGTGGCTAATTTGATTTTTTTATCAGGTTTGAAGGTATTTATGGATTTTATCAATCCTATAGTACCAATAGAAATCAAATCTTCTACTCCAATACCAGTATTTTCAAATTTCTTAGCTATATATACTACAAGTCTTAAATTATGCTCAATAAGTATGGATTTCACTTTAAAATCGTTTTCACTACCAAGCATAGCAATAATCCTTGATTCTTCTTCATTCCCAAGTGGAGCAGGCAATATCTCACTACCGCCAATGTAGTGAATCTCTCCATTATCCCACAAAAATAATTTTCTAAATCTCTCAATAAGTTTTATGCTAAAAATATCTAATATGTTTTTACTTTTACATACCAATTCTATTCCCCCTATTATATATCTCTTGCCTTATATTAGAATTAAAACAAAAGATATTTTCCTTAGCTTTTATGTTATTTTTTTGTGTTCTACCACATTTTCTTGTAAAATCAATAATACTCTAATGTACACTAATTAATTCGGGATGTATAAGGACTTGGTAACTGTTGTCATTTGAAAGCTTTTTATCATAAACAGCAATTACCACATCTCTATAATCTTTTGTTTCATCACCAAGGTTAATACATATATTATCCGCAACAATTCCTAGTAACATTCCATTTTCATTCCCAAGTGAGGAAAATGGAATAAGCCTTAATTTCAAATTACTGTTTTCACCAAAATCAGTAAAATTAGATATGTTATATAAATCACCTGACATATTCAGCAACTTATCATAACAATCTTTTTTTAGTAAATCTTTTAATAGTTCACTTTCTGCAATAAGAACAGGATTTTTTGTTATTGGATCGTATAGATTATTACCTGTATCCAATAAGCCATTAACCTTAATCTTAGAATCATCAATATAGATTTCAAGTCCAAATAAATTTTTATTCGCCCTAATTGTACTAGACATTACTTTTCTAACGATTCTAAATATGATAATTGCAATTATTCCAAAAATTACAAATAGTCCTACTCTCAAATTCATATTGTATGTACCATTTATTACTTTGCTTACAGCAACTCCAATAAATGAATAGTAATATAATGCAAACATCAAACCGCCAAGCATGATTGCGCTTAAATACATAATAATTGTTAATTTAACAAATTCGCTTAATCTTTTAGGTCTGAATGATATGTATATCAATAATATACTAGTTAACAAATATCCTACGATAACATTGAAAAAATAACTATCATAAGGAAGTATGACTATGATACACATCATTAATGCTCCAACCATAGCACCAATAAATAACCTAATCTTCTTGGTATTTTTCTTAGTTAGAATTTTAACTATCCAAAGTATAATATAGTCCATTATCAAATTAATAATGAAGACTATGTCAATATAAACTTCTAAATACACGCCCCCCCTCCTTTACAAATTTGTAATAAATCAAGGCTTTCTTGGTTTTGTTATATGAATACTATAGTATATTTTATTCACATATTATTTAAGCTATGCTAATTATAGCATGGCTAATTGGAATAATTTGTCAAAAACAATAAATGATTTCTGTTTTTTTTCTTATATTTTTCAACAATAAATATTTATACAAAAAATAAAGAGGCTACTCCCGAAGGAATAACCTCTCACTTAAAAATATTATCTATTTCTTTTTCTTTGTAAAAATGGTGGAATATCTATAGGTTTTTCGTCAATATGTATATCTGTCTGAACTTTTTGCTCTGGCTCAGTAGTAGCACTAACCATTTCACTTGTTTTAGAACTTATCTTACTACTTGTATCAGTTCTACTCTCTGAAATAGGTGCTTCAAAGCCAGTTGCAATTACAGTTACTACCAACTCATCCTCGAGAGAATCATCGATAATCTGACCATAGATTATATTTGAATCATTTCCTGTAGCTTCCTGTATTAATTGAATTGCATCATTAGCTTCGAACATGGACATATTTGAATCACCACTAATGTTAATAAGTATGTGTTTCGCTCCATCAATAGTTGTTTCAAGCAATGGACTTGAAATAGCCATTTGTGCAGCTTCCTCAGATTTATTATCACCTTTAGCTTTTCCAATACCGATATGTGCAATACCTTTATTGGACATTACAGTTTCTACATCAGCAAAGTCAAGGTTAATTATACCTGGTGTATAAATCAAATCAGAAATACCTTGTACACCTTGTTGTAATATTTCGTCAGCTTTCTTGAAAGCATCTTTTACAGTTGTTCTTCTATCAATGATAGATAATAATTTTTGATTAGGTATGACAATTAATGTATCCACTGATTTCTTTAATGCAGTTATACCTGCATCTGCATTCTTCATTCTAACTCTGCCTTCAAAATCAAAAGGTTTTGTTACAACACCAACTGTAAGAATCCCCATCTCTTTAGAAATGTTAGTAATTACAGGGGCTGCACCAGTACCAGTACCACCGCCCATACCGGCAGTTACAAAAACCATATCTGCGCCTTTAATAGCTTCAGATAGTTCTTCTTTGCTCTCTTCAGCAGCTTTTAAACCAACTTCTGGATTAGCTCCAGCTCCTAGGCCTCTAGTGAGTTTTTCACCTATTTGAATTTTAACAGAAGCTTTTGAACATTGTAGAGCTTGTACATCTGTATTGACAGCTATAAACTCAACACCGTTCAATCTATCTTCTATCATTCTATTAACAGCGTTATTTCCACCTCCGCCTACTCCAATGACAACAATCTTTGCCACACTTGCCTTTTCATTCATCTTAATTTCAAGCAAAGTAGTTCCTCCTAACAAATCTTTCTTAATCTATATGCATTTAAGCGATTTTATTGACATAATCTCTTACACATAATAATATATTTTTTTGGAAAATTAATCAATATAAAAATTGAAATTTTCATTATTTTTTTTTCATCTTTAAGTAAAAATAAAATTTATTTAAGTTTTTGCTTATACAAACCTAGTCATTATTTACTATTATAGGGAGTAAATATTATATTTCTTTTATCTGCGTCAGTTAAGTTAATTGTTCCATCCACACCTTCAGGCAATTTGCCTATTAAGTCCTTTAATAGTTCAAATTTCCTATTAATGTCATTTATGTTGCCGATTGATATAGATATTTTGTCGATTTTTATTATAATTTGTTCTGGGTCATTATAATTAAAATCTATATAATCTATTTTGAAATCAAATTTTTTCATTTTATGTGAAATTTCTAAAATAGATTTGAAAATGTCAGTATCATCTGTAAATAGCTTGTCCCCAATTACAAAATGGTCAAAAGATAGCCCGTGCACAATAGGTATATTAACCTGCAAATCATTTGTATAATCAATAACAGTACCGTCTTTACTAAGACATAGATATTTACCCATATATGGAATATAGGATATTACACTTTTTTCATTTACCACAATATCTACATTG
Source organism: Vallitalea guaymasensis (assembly GCF_018141425.1). NCBI lineage: Bacteria > Bacillati > Bacillota > Clostridia > Lachnospirales > Vallitaleaceae > Vallitalea > Vallitalea guaymasensis. Next base: position 5,089,083 of record NZ_CP058561.1, on the reverse strand, counting down.
TTAAAAGAACGGTACTTAATATCTATATTCTCGATATATGGATATTCTTCCAAATTCAATTCTTTAGAAGCTAACTTATATACAAATAGATTTGTCTTTTCATGAATACCTACTATATTTTTTATTTTCTCTTCACTATATATTTTATTTCCTATAACAGTAATGATATTTACATTAATAAGTTGAAAGGCAAAAATAACTAGGATAAACACTAAGCAAATTATTAATAAGACAAATTTACCTGTTTTATTTTTACGCTTTCTAACTTTTTCCATCGAAATAACATTAGACATATTATCACCTTTAATCTGAAGAGTATTTTATCTTGGCTCCCAACAAGCTTAAATCTTTTTCCAAATTCTCGTATCCTCTTAAAATATGACTAGCATTATTAACAATAGTTTTACCTTCTGCTCCTAGGCCTGCTAGTACTAATGCTGCACCACCTCGTAAATCTTCCGCAAAAACTTCTGCTCCGTTTAATCTGTTAACTCCCTTTAATACTGCTATTCTTCCATCTATAATAATATCTGCACCCATTCTGACTAATTCTGCAACATGTTTATACCTTGATTCAAATATTGTTTCAGCTATGATACTTGTTCCGTCAGCTGTAACAAGACAACTCATTAACTGGGCTTGCATATCAGTAGGAAAACCCGGATAAGGTTGTGTTCTTATGAGATCAAGCGACTTTAGTCTTTCAGGCGCTTTTATTAATATACTATCTTCAAATTCTTTTGTAAAACATCCCATCTCATTAATTTTAGTTATTGTTGAGTTTAGATGTTCTTTACATACGTCTTTCAGTAGGACTTCTCCTCCAGCAGCAGCAACTGCACACATGTAAGTACCTGCTACTATTCTATCTGGCATTATCCTATATTCAACTGATTTTAACTTATTAACACCTTTTATGGTAATTGTATCTGTTCCTGCCCCTTCTATCTTAGCTCCCATTTCACATAAAAATTCTTGTAATTCTACTATTTCAGGTTCTTTAGCAGCATTATTAATAGTTGTAATTCCTTCTGAGAGTACTGCTGTCAACATTATATTTTCAGTAGCTCCAACACTTGGATAATCAAGACTAACCTTATTGCCAATTATTTCGTTAGTACTACATTCAATAAATCCATGCCTATCTTTTATATCTACATTCATCTGCTTTAAAGCTTTCAAGTGCAAATCAATTGGACGAGTTCCAATAGAACAACCACCTGGGAAAGATATCTTCACAGTTTTTAATCTTCCAAGAACAGAACCTAATAGGATAATGGAAGATCTCATCATCTGAACATATTTTTCTGGTATTATATGAGTTGTTATATCGGAAGAGTCGATTATCAATACATCGCCATCCCATTCAATAGTACACCCTATGGAAGTTAATATATTTAGCATATTATAGACATCTAATATTTTTGGACAGTTATGAAAATATGTCTTCCCTTCATTTAAAACAGTAGCTGCAAGTAATGGGAGAACTGCATTCTTTGACCCTTGCACTTTTATTTCGCCACTTAGACTGTATCCGCCTTCTATAATATATTTACCCATGTACTGCGACCTCCGCACAAATAGCAATTCTATATAATTCATAGTATTCATTTAATCCTTTTATGTTACTATATAACTTATCCCTTAATCAATTACAGCAACATAAAATTATTATAATAATAAATGATTAATCATTGTAACGTACGGGTTGTTTTATGTATTTTCTATCCCGCCTTACTAATCTTTGATCTTCTAGCTATACCAAGCACCATTCCTATCTCAACCATAAGAAATAGTAATGAAGAACCTCCATAACTAATGAATGGCAGCGGCATACCTGTTGCAGGTATTGAATTAGTAACTACTGCGATATTAATTATTACTTGTAATCCAATCTGTGCCATAACACCAACAACAATAAGCAAACTATTAAGATCAGAACAATTACTAGCTATTACCATACATCTCCATATAAGTAAGATAAACAAAATGATAAGCGCCAAAGCTCCGAATAAACCTAATTCTTCACATACTATTGAAAATATGATATCGTTATGTGCCTCAGGGATGAAACCTCTTTTTTGCATACTTTGACCTAACCCGGTACCAAATAAACCACCTGTACCAATAGCATATAAGGATTGAATAGTCTGATATCCTTTTCCAAGGGGATCTGTCCACGGTCCTTCAAGCCATATCTTAACTCTATCTGCTCTATAACCAGCCAGTAATATTCCAAGTACAGCACCTACAGCACCGGGCAGAGCAGTAATCAACATCAGTTTGTAGACTTTGGGTACTGCCACAAATAAAATAGCCACACCTATTGCAAAAACTACAATAGCAGTACTCATGTTGGTTGCACCAACCAACGCTGTTGGAATTCCTATAATAAATAATATGAACATCATCAATCTATATTTATCTAAGTGACTAACCATTTTCGATGCAATATAAGCAATAACAATAATAATCATCAACTTGGCAAACTCAGAAGGCTGGAAATTGACAGGTCCAATAATCAACCATCTCTTAGCCCCTTTTATTTCTTTACCAACAAGTAATACCAGAACCAAAAAACCTAGAGACATTATGTAAATTAACAAAGCAAACCTATTAAATATATGAAAGTCTATTCTTGATACAATCATCATTACGACAATTCCTAGAACACCCCATACAATCTGCTTCTTAAGGTAATGAGTACTATCATTGTACATGTCAATACTATAATAATAACTAGAGCTATATATCATAATGATACCAAAAACAATAAGAATAACCACTATTGCAACAAGAGTAAAATCTGTCTGATTTTTTTTCTTCTTTAAAAGCGACCGCTTCTTACGATGTCTCTTGATTGTTTTTTCATGCAACATAACCCCTCCCTATTGCTTATCTAATTCACTTACATATTGCTTGAATAAATTACCTCTTTCTTCAAAGTTTTTGAACATATCCCAGCTTGCACATGCAGGTGATAACAAAACATTGTCTCCACTTTCAGCTAAAGTATATGCCTTATCTACTGCCTCTTTCAGGTTATCTACTTGATATATTGATTCAAATCCATTCGCTCTAGCAGCATCCTCAATCTTGTATGCTGTCTCACCAAATAGAATCAAACCTTTTACTTTATTATCGAATGCTTGTATCCAGCTATCGTAACTTCCACCTTTATCCATACCGCCACCAATTAATATTGTATTACTTTTCATTGATTTTATTCCATTAATGGCTGCGTCTTCATTAGTTGCCTTGGAATCATTAAAATACTTAGCACCTTCAACAGTGGTTACATATTCAACTCTATGGGCAACTCCTCTAAAATTCTCTATTACTTTACTAATCACATCAATAGGAACCTGCATACATATTGTAATCGCTACTGCCGCCATAATGTTTTCAACATTGTGTTCACCTAACTTATTTATATCTATGACTCTTTCTTCTGCTCCATGAACATTAGTACAAACATAACCATCTTTTAAATAGATCCCTTTAGCATCTATCTTAGATTTGCTAAAATAGAAGATATTACATGGAATCCTATCAGCCAACCCTCTGCATATTTCATTATCATAATTAATGATACAGTAATCGTCTTTTGATTGATTTTCAGTTATTCTAAATTTTGCATCAATGTAATTATCATATGTTTTATGCCTATTAAGATGATCTGGAGTTATGTTTAGTATAGCGCTCACTCTTGGAGCAAACTCATGTATTGTCTCAAGCTGAAAACTGCTTATTTCAGCTACTATTTTCGAATCTTTGTCCGTTTTATCAATTATCTGGGAAAAAGGAATACCAATATTACCAACAACAAAAGTATTATTATAATAAGTTTCCATTATTTCACCAACAAGTGTTGTTGTAGTCGTTTTTCCATTAGTTCCAGTAATAGCTACAATAGGAGCATCACAAAATCTATAGGATAATTCTATTTCACTCCATACAGGAATACCTAACTCAAAAATCTTCTTCATGAAAGGAAGATCAAGAGGTACACCAGGACTTACTATCACCAGCCAGATATTATCCAGAATACTGTAATCAAAATCTCCAAAAACAAATCTTGGTTCTTTTCCATCAAATAATTTTATACTGTCTACCAATTGCTCCTTGCTTTTTCCATCATATACTGTGACATCAGCTTTTTTTTCTAAGCATAATTTAGCTGCACTTATACCACTTAATGCCATTCCAATAACGAGTATGTTCTTATCCTTTAATTCCATTCTAGCAGCACTCCTTCATCCTAAAAAAATCCATTAAAAGCTAATAGTCCTATTAGACTTAGAATTGCTGTAATTATACAGAAAACCACAACAACTTTTGTCTCATTCCATCCAGATAATTCAAAATGATGATGTATAGGCGCCATTTTAAAGAATCTCTTTTTAGTAAGTTTAAAATAAAATACTTGAATCATAACTGATAAAGCTTCAACAACATAGATTAATCCAACTATCAATAAAAATATAGGCATTTTCAAGTATATGGCTGTAGCAGCAACAAAACCACCTAAAGCAAGAGAACCTGTATCTCCCATGAATACTTTAGCAGGGTAAGTATTGAATAATAAGAACCCTAGCAAACTACCTACAGCAGCACATGTAATAGGTGTAATCTCACTTTTTATTCCTATACTAACTACTGTAAAAAATGTAGCAACCAATACTGTAACACCAGAAGCTAAACCGTCTAATCCATCTGTTAGATTAACACTGTTCACTGTACCAATCATAATAATGAATATCAATGGTATGTAAGCCCATCCAAGGTCAATTGCCAATCCTCCTGTAAAAGGAAGATAAATCTCTGTACCCAGTGAAACTACATTGAACATGTAATAACAGTATAATCCAGTTATTATTAACTGAGCTATAATTTTTTGATAAGCTTTCAATCCTAGAGAACGTTTCATAACTACTTTAATAAAATCATCTAGGAATCCTATAATACCGAAACTTACAGTTATGAATAGTATAGGTATAATATCAGGATTGCTTCCAACATAAATCAATGATGTCAAAAGTATTCCTGCCAGTATAACTACACCACCCATAGTAGGTGTTCCCGCTTTCTTCAAATGAGTTCTTGGTCCATCATCCCTTACGAATTGACCGAATTTCAGTCTAGCCAAAAACGGGATAACAATTGGACACAGCACCACACTTATAAAAAATGAAATCAGTACTGGTATTATATAGGATGTATTTGTCATAAGTTCCACCTCTTCAATTTCTCAACTTTCGTTTTAACTTTTATTTATAATGATTTTAACTTTTCTACTATCTTCTCAAGATGCATTCCTCTAGATGCTTTTATTATAATTGTGTCATTGTTGTTAACCAAATCATCAATATCATCTATTAGATTTTCTTTTGAACCATAATATAATATTTTATCTTTATCCATTCCACGAGTAGCAGCACCATCAAAAATATATTTGGCATCTTTACCTACACATATAAGCAGATCGATGTTTTTATTAGCTGCTTCTTCTCCTATTCTGCTATGAGCGTCCCTAGACCTTTCTCCCATCTCGAACATATCTCCTAGAATAGCAACTTTTCTGCCACTAGTATCTAAGTTAGCCAAGGTCTCGAGAGCAGACTTCATAGAGTCAACACTAGCATTATAAGCATCATTAATCACTACTATATCATTATCAAGAATAATTTTATCCATTCTCATCTTATAAGGTTTATAATTGCAGGCACCTTGTTCAATTTCACTTACAGTCATATTTAGATGATTCCCAATTATAATCCCTGGTAATATATTATACAACATATGTTTACCAAGTGTATTTATTCTGATATCAAACTCTCTGTTATCTCCTTTTACTGTACCTTCCAGTCCATCCCAACCTAATATTTTATATTCATCTATATAAAAATCATTACTGTCATCAAAACCAAAAGTAAGTGTCTTGAATGATATTCTATCCTTGAGTTTTCTAAGATAAGGATCATCACCATTTAATATTACTAGACCATCTTCCTTAAGGAAATCCAGTATTTCACTCTTAGCCTTCAGAATGTTGTCTTTCGTACCAAAGTATTCAATATGTGCTTCACCAATGTTGGTAATTACAGCTATATCTGGATTAGCAATCTCACTGAGTCTATGAAGTTCACCATAATGGTTCATACCCATTTCAAGAATAACTACTTGATGTTTTTCTTCTAACTTGAATATAGTCAGAGGAAGCCCTATCTCGTTGTTAAAATTCCCGCTGGTCTTATGAACAAGATACTTAGCACTCAGAACAGACCCAATCATTTCTTTGCAGCTGGTTTTTCCAACACTGCCTGTTACAGCTATAACAGGTATTTCAAACATAGAAAGGTAATACTTGGCAAAATCTTTTAGAGCTTGCCCAGTATCATCTACCAATAACCCTAAGCGATCAGAAGGTATCTTTGCTTTATCTTCCGTAAAACATATTATAGCACCTTTTTCATATGCCCCTAATATAAAATCATGACCGTCAAAGTTATCTCCCTTTATAGGTATGAATATATCGTTTTTTTGTATGGTTCTTGAATCAATGGAGACATTATTATATTCAATATGTTGCTGTAATAGTTCTTTACCTATAATACTCCCTTTGACTACTTCAGCAATTGTCTCTATATCTACTTGCTTCATTAATAAATCATTTCCTTTCTTAGGCAATTATTCTTCTGTCATAAAATAATTCAATACTACTTCAGCATCATCAAAATGAATCACTTTATCATGAAGTATTTGGTAATCTTCATGACCCTTGCCCGCTATAAGGATTAAATCTCCTTCTTTTGCCATAGAAAGGGCTGTGTGTATACCTTTTAATCTATCAGCTACTTTAACATATTCACAATCAGTCTTTTTAATGCCTATTTCAACTTCATCAATAATAGAAACTGGATCTTCAGTTCTTGGATTATCAGAAGTTATTACACAATAATCGGAATTATTACCAGCGATTTCCCCCATTATAGGTCGTTTGCTGGTATCTCTATCTCCACCACAGCCGAATACAGTAATAATTCTAGCTTTTGCAAATTCTTTCATGGATTGTAACACATTAAGCAATCCATCAGGTGCATGAGCATAATCAACAATTACTGTATAGCCTTTACTGCTTGTGAAAGACTGAAATCTCCCTCTGATCCCTTTATTCTTTTCAAGTCCATTTATAACTACATCCATAGGTACATTTAGAGCCAAACAAGCTCCCATAGCTGCTAACGCATTATAAACGCTGAATTTTCCAGGTGTATTAAGAGTTATCTTATATGAATTCCCTTCATAGACCACATTGAAAGTAACTCCACCTAGGTCAATACTCAACTGGGTAGCATTCAAGTCTGCTTCTTCATTTTCAATACCATAAGTAAGATATCTTTTGCATGTGCCATTCTCCATCATGTATGGTCCATACTTGTCATCAATATTTATTACTCCTGTATCACACATTTTGAATAATTTCAACTTGGCATCTCTGTAATTTTCCATTGTCTTATGAAAATCTAGGTGATCTAAAGTAAGATTGGTGTATATACCTACGTCAAATTTGCACGCGTCAACTCGATGAAGAGCAAGTGAATGAGATGATACTTCCATTACTACAGCATTAACATTTTCCTGAACCATATTATAGAATAATTCTTGTAGATCAAGTGATTCAGGTGTAGTCCTACTAGCCTTAAGAACTTCATCTCCTATTCTATTCTCAATTGTACCAATAATTCCAGTTTTTTTATTGAATTCCTCAATAATACTCTTTGTAAGATAAGTAATTGAAGTTTTTCCATTAGTACCAGTAACACCAATCAGCCTAAACTTATTGGATGGATGATTATAATATCTTTCAGCAATATATGCTATAGCTTTTCTTGTGTCACCAACTTTAAGTATAGCAATATCCTTATCAATTCCTTCAATATCATCTTCTACCAAAATAGCTTTTGCACCTTTTGATACTGCACTCTTTGCATAATTATGTCCATCTACCTTAAAACCTTTTATGCAAACGAATAGACTGGCATCAGTCACTTTTCTTGAATCATACTGTATATTTGATATATTGATATCTTCATTTCCTTGTAAAACTTCATAATCTATATTCTTTAATAGTCCTTGTAATTTCAAACTATCTCCTCCAAACTGAGAGAATTATATAATGCCTATTATGTAATTCCCAAAACTATAATTTACCATTAATATTACCATAATTTTTTTAATCTGCAAAGAGTATTAATTTACTGTCTCTATTAACTTTATCATTTGGTAACGGAAACTGCTCTGTTATAGTTTCACCATTACCAATATTTACTATCTCTAATTCTATATCTTTTAGTATTTTTTTTGCTTCATCTATATTTTCCCCTAATAAATCAGGTATAGTAATCTCTCCAACTTTGAATTCATCAAAATCTCTTTGGACATATTTTGGATTAATGCCCATATATGGTAAAATATTTTCATATAATTCTCTAATTACAGGAGCTGCAACAGTACCTCCATAATATATTCCTTCTGGTTCATCAACTAATACAAGAGCAATGACCTGTGGATTATCCGCTGGTGCAAATCCTAAGAAAGAAGATATATATTTGTTACTGCTTCTAGGAAGTTTTTCTGATGTAGCTGTTTTGCCTCCAACTTTGTAACCGGGAACATAACATCTTCTACCTGTACCTTCTGAAACAACACTTTCTAATAAATTAGCCATGGTATCTGATGTTTCCTTACTGATAGCTGTTTTCGAGTTGTCATATTTCAAGGTTTCAATAGGTTCTCCATCTTGATTAAGAATCTCTACACCAAAATGAGGAGTTATGAGTTTCCCTCCATTAACTACTGCTGAACCTGCTCTGACAAGCTGCAATGGGGTTATCTGAAAAGATTGACCAAATGACATGGTAGCAAGCTCAACAGGTCCTATATTAGCCTTTTTATGCATTATACTTACCGCTTCACCTGGTAAATCAATTCCTGTCTTGGTCAACAAGCCAAATTTGTCAAAATACTTGAGGAACTTATCTACTCCCAGTCTCTCAGCTACAGCCATAAAAACTGGGTTACAGGAATTCTGAACACCTTGAACAAAAGTCTCTGAACCATGTCCTCCTGCCTTATGACATCTTATTCGTCTATCAGCGACAATACTATAACCAGGACAGAAAAAAGTATCGTCAAGTTTAACTACTTTTTCTTCCAACCCTGCCGAAGCAGTAACCACCTTAAAAGTGGAACCTGGTTCATAAGTATCATTAATACAATAATTTCGCCATATTTGATTGAGTATTTTTTGTTGTTCTTCACTTGATTCTATTTGTAAATCCCCAAGATCGAAAGGTTCATTAAGATTAAAGTCCGGTTTATTGGCCATAGCATATATCTCTCCGTTTTGAGGATTCATTACTATGATAGAGCCTCTATTAGCATTCTTGGATATAAGCACTTTTTCAAGTGCTTGTTCTGCATATTTCTGAATGTTAACATCCATACTTGTAACCAAATGATACCCTGCTACTGGGTCTTTTCTGCTTTCTGCTAAGTTTTCAATTTCAATACCTTTTGCATTGGTCCTTGTTAATATCATACCTACTTCCCCTTTTAAGTATTTATCATATTTTACTTCAAGACCAATAATTCCTTGATTATCCTTTCCAACAAAACCTATTACATGAGAACCTAGAGTTGAAAACGGGTAGATTCTTTTGTAATCTTCATCAATGATGATTCCATCCAAGTCATACTCTCTTATCTCATCTGCAACCTCTTTTTCTACGTTCATCTTAATTCTTTCAAGAGCTACTTTGTTTTCAACTTTTTTCTTAACTAAATCATAATCCATTTCTAATTTGTCACATAGAACTTCTATAACTTTTTCCTTATCAGTGATCTGGTTATGTATAACAGAAACACATGTGACAGATTTATTTACTGCAATAGGTATACCATTTCTATCAAGTATACTACCACGTTCAGCTTTTATGACTCGTTCTCTGTTATGAAGTTCTTCTGCCTTTTCTTGTAAAAAATCAGCTCTGCATATCATTATATAACCAACACGAAAACATAATATGAAAAGTAGCAAAACATAGACGGAACATATAAAAAACGTTCTTTTTCTATTATGTGTTTTTGTTCTAAACATTATTTCACCATAACATTAACTTTTATATAATTCTATGAGTTTTCATAAATGTTATGCTTAATTTAAAGGAAACTTAATAATTAATATAAGCCGATTCTTATATCTCGGGTTCAATATTTTCTTCGGTCTTCTTATCAGTAGTTGTATCAGCATTGACTTTTGGTTTATCTACTGTACTATTTCCTTGTTTCTCACCTTCTATACGAGGATAGATATTCATATATGGAAGTGTCTTTTCCATTATGCTCTTAAAAATGTTCTGTGCAAATATACTTGTTGGTTTTGGTGATTCAGGTTCATCTACAATTACCAACAACGCTATCTTTGGATTATCCACTGGTGCAAATCCTAGAAATGAGACCATGTATTTTTCTGCTGATCTAGGTAATTTCTCTGCTGTACCTGTTTTACCCCCAATATCATATCCTTCAATAGCAACTCTCTTACCTGTACCATTTTCAACAACAGAATGTAAAGCTTCTTTTATTGTCTGAGCTGTTTTTGATGATATGACTTGTCTTACTCGTTTATCATCATTTACTTTTACAACATTACCATTTTCATTGACAATCTTTTTCATCATATGAGGTTCATATAAATATCCACCATTAATCAATGAACCAAAAGATGTTATTAATTGAAGTGGAGTTATAGTAAAACCTTGTCCAAAAGAACAAGTAGCTAGTTGAACAGGTCCAAGTCCATCCAAATCATAGTACTCTGAATCTCCCTCACCTATTAAATCAATGTTAGTTCTTGTTCCTAATCCGAATAACTGCTGATATTCATAAAATATGTCTTTACCTATCTTCGCTCCTATATCCATAAAAGCTACATTACAAGAATTTTCTAGTGCCCCTACAACCGTCAAATCTCCATGTCCTTCAGATTTCCAACATGAAATACTATGCCCGTAAAGTTTTTTACTACCACTACAATGAAATGTTTCAAATAAATTCACTTTCTTTTCTTCTATAGCTGCTGCAGCCACAAATGGTTTGAAAGTTGAACCGGGTTCATAAGTATCACTAATGTTAAAATTACGCCATAATCCATAAAGGAATTCCGTTCTTTTTTCTAGAGGCATATTCTTAATTTCTTCTTCAGTAAAATATGCAGTCAAATCATAAGGATCATTCAAGTTATAATCAGGGTAACTAGCCATAGCAAGTACTTCTCCATTTTGTGGATTAGTAGCAACTACATATACATTTTTAGGATTACTTTCCAAGTTAGCCTTTATAGCTTCTTCTACATAATATTGAATAGTTTGGTCTATGGTAAGTACTACATCATTACCGTTTTTAGGTTCTATGTATTTATTTTCTATGTAATTACCATCATTGATAACACCAAATTCTCTACCTTCTTCTCCTCTCAGATAATTACCATAAGTCTCTTCAACACCCCATCTACCTTGATTACCCTTATCCACGAATCCTAATACGTCACATAGCATATTATTATTAGGATATAGTCTCTTATATGCTTCCTTTAGATGAAGTCCTTTATATTTCCTTTTTCTTATATCATCAAATTCATTTTCAATTTCACTATAATTAAGATTAGAGGCTAAAACCTCATAATTACTGAAAGCTCTATTTTTCAATAAATCCTTGAGATCCATCTCTTTAAAATCATAAGTATTAACTAAAAAATTAATAGTCTCATCTATATCTTCTTCATCACATTTAGCTAATACTCCTGGGTCAAAAATCAAGTCATATACTTTTTTACTCTCTGCAAAAACTCTACCGTTTCTATCATATATTGTCCCTCTCTTAGGTTCTAGCAGATTATTATACCTGACACTATTGTTAACTTGTTGAGACAATACACGTTTCTTATAATTCAAGCTTTCTGCATTAACTATGGAATATACTCGAAAACATAATAAAAGAATACATGTAATAAAAATAAAGAAAAGGAAAACTAGATTCCTTTTCGCTTTGTATGTATAATCTTTCGTGTTATTCAATGAAATCACCTTCCCTTTGTTAGAATAAAACTTACGATATTGTTAAAATCATTATTCTGTTGGGTTGGTTGTGTTATATCAGTCAATTGTTCTGTATAACTGTTCTGTGCCACATCTAATCTATTTATTTGGTTTTTACTAGGTACTACCATGCCAAGCTTAGTGGTTGCTACTTCATATATTTTATTAAGGTCAATATTAGTATTGATACTTTCTTCAATTAATTTATTGTTCTTCTTGAGATTGTTGAGTCTATTTTCTAACGCTGCAATATTATCACATCTATCTGATACGGTAAATTGTGTTTTTATCATGATTAAGCACATAACCATGGTAAGACATAGTATAAGTGAAAATTTCAACTTATATTTGTATCTCTTGACAACTCTTCTATGCGCCTTATTCCTTCTAACTTCATTCAAATTATTTTCATTGATTGAATCACTGTTATAAGCATTGTAATCTCTATCCAATTTGGTTGCATTATTCCCTATCACATAGAATTGATTATCAGTATTATAATGTTGTTTTTTGCTCATCTACTTCACCTCAACTTTCTCAAATATTCTAAGCTTAGCACTTTTAGATCGGCTATTGCTACTTAATTCTTCTTCAGTAGCTATAATTGGTTTTCTAGTTATTATCTTACCTTTTGATTTTTTGTTGCACACACATATAGGAAAATCTGGAGGACATGTACAAGGATCAAAATTATCCTTAAATGCTCTTTTAACAATTCTATCTTCTAATGAATGAAATGTTATAATGCATAATCTTCCTCCATCATTAAGTCTATCTATCATATCATTCAATGTATCTTTCAATACATTCAATTCTTCATTTAATTCAATCCTAATAGCTTGAAATGTTCTCTTGGCAGGATGTCCACCTTTTTGCATAGCTTTGTTAGGTATTGATTTTCTAATGATGTCAACTAACTCTAATGTAGTTTCTATAGGTTTCTCTTGTCTAGCTGTTGCTATGTTTTTGACAATTCTAGAAGCCCATTTCTCTTCTCCATATGTTCTGATTACTTTATATAATTCTTCCTCATCATAGTTGTTTACAATATCAGCTGCTGTAGTTGTTTGTCTTGTATCCATACGCATATCAAGAGGTGCTTCCTTCATATATGAAAATCCTCTTTCCGCAGTATCAAGCTGATGTGATGAAACACCAAGGTCCAATAAGATACCATCTACTTTTGGAATCTCTTCTTCATTAAGGACTGATTCAAATTCTGAAAAATTAGCACGATGAATTTTAACAATACCTTTATATTCTGCTAGCTTTTTCGTACTTGCATCAATAGCATTTTCATCTTGGTCAATACCTATTAGCAATCCGTCTTTATTAAGTTTTTTACATATTTCATAAGAATGTCCTGCTCCACCAAGAGTTCCATCAATATAGATACCATTTGGCTTAATGTTAAGTCCTTCTATACATTCTTCTAATAGTACTGACTTATGTTGAAATGCCATTTTTACTCCTTCTTTCTATTTATGTCTATTAAACTATATGTCTAGGTCTTCCATGTCTTCTGCTAATTCGCTTATATCAATATCTTCATCAGCATTATAATCTTCCCAATTCTCTTTAGACCAAATCTCTACCCTATTGGAAACACCAATCAGGATGACTTCTTTTTCAAGCACTGAATATTCTCTCAGGTGTGATGGTATCAATATTCTTCCCTGCTTGTCCAGATTACATTCATTAGCTGAAGCAATAAAGAATCTTTGTATTCTTCTTGCATCTTTTTTCTTCATAGGGTTATTATTCAACTTCTCGATAAATTTATTCCATTCCTCTTCTGTATATACCATCAAACAATTATCGAATCCTTTGGTTAGGTAAAAAGTCTCGCCTAGTAGAGCCCTGAATTTTGCAGGTACTATTAATCTTCCTTTATCATCAATTGAATGTTTATATTCGCCTATAAACATAGCATTCACCTGCAATTCCCCAGATAGTTAGACTATCATCCACTTTCTACCACTCACTACCACTTTCTACCACCTATATCCATATAATAGTATATATGAGAGAGTTTTTCAAGTATTTAGACAAAAAAAAATAACAGACCAATACAACTAATCTGTTATTTTATATAAATTTTTATTAGATTTTTATACATTATTACTACTTTTACAATGCTACTACTATTTAAAACGAATGCATTTAATTATTTTTTATAGTTTTTGTATACTATTTCTATTTATTTTATACAAATTTTTATTTAAATTTACAATTCAAACTATTTCTGTACACCTATAGTAATTAACTCTCACTTCCCTTAATTCATAAGTACTAATACCCATTTTCTTTATTTTCAAGGAAAGTTAATTATTTATTTTACTGTACTGTTTTTCTGTCATATTTGCTTTAACATAATAACTTTCAATAAGTTTGTCGAGTTCAACACTGACTCTATAAATTTCTTGCTGATCAGCTTTGCAAGCGATCATTTCGTCAAGAATTTCCCTTAGCTGCTCAATATTGTAATTCTGCATTTCTCATTCCCCTTAGCTTTTAAGCTTCTTTCAATATTTGTAGCATTCGTTTTCTATCTTGTTCTCTTCCTCCTCATGATTATTATAAACACTAATGACACAACTATAAGGACCCCTGCAAGTAATTGTGAAACTGGAATACCCGAACCGCCAATTATTAATTGGTCTGTTCTTAGACCTTCAATCCAAACTCTTCCTAAACCATATCCCAAAAGATATAGTGCAAATATTTCTCCGTTGAATTTTCTTCTTTTGAAATAAATTAACAATAGAACTAAAACACCTAAATTCCATAGTGATTCATATAAAAATGTTGGTTGGACTTGTATATACTCCACACCGTTTACCGTTTTGATTTTATCAAGTAGTTGTGCAGGAATATACTTAGCCTTAGTAGTTTTCAACATCATAGCCAGATGATTCTCGGTGTAACCGCCAAATGCTTCCATATTAACGAAATTACCCCATCTACCAATAATTTGTCCAAGTATCAGGCCTGGAGCTGCAGTATCTGCAAAATTCCAGAAATCAACTTTTTTACGCTTTGAAAATATGATTAGAGTTATTACTGCTCCAATGATTCCTCCATAGATAGCTAGTCCGCCTTCTCTGAATGCAAATATCTTTACTAGATTATCTTTATATTCATCCCATGAAAACATAACGTAAAACAATCTAGCTGAAACTACTGATACGATAAGTGCATAGATTAAAAAATCAGGATATAAGGCTTCGTCTATACCATTTCTCTTGCCTAATTGAACTGCAACAAATAATCCTGCGAGTATCCCAAATCCGATTATCAAACCATACCAATATACATCTAAACCAAATAGGCTAAATGCAACCGGGTCGATACTATTTATCTCTATACCTAGATTGGGAAAAATTATGTCTGGTGCTAAATTCATTTTTTCATTCCTCCATAAAAAATCATATTACAAATATAATATAGTATATTCTTAGAAAATGCAAACTTTTCGTCCACATTTACCATAACAATTTTTTATACGACATATACAGACAGAAACCTCTTGGACATTAACTATATATCAGTGTTATTGTAGTATATTAACTTAATAAAGCAGTTAAATATATATTATTGATTAATTTTATCATATTGTGTTATACTAATATATAATTATAATATAAGAACATATATTAGATGAAATAAAGGAGGAACTATAATGAATAGACCTAATCATAGAAGACCACATCATAGAGTAGGCGAAAAACAAGTACAACAGCAATCTCAGGAAAAAAGCATAATGGAATTTGATATCAAAAAAACTTCCATTATTATCGCTATCTTTTGTTTTATTCAAGGTTGGTTAATTGGACTTGCAATGAATAGAAAATAGCTTATATATAATTCCTAGGTTAATAACCTAGGTTTTTGTTTGTATATATAGATGATTAATTTCAATATATATAGTTGACAATACTGCTAGATAATATTTATAATAACAGCAGTAAAGAATAATATTATTAATTAGGAAGGAAGACGACCAATGAAATTAGGAATTGTAGGATTACCAAACGTTGGTAAAAGTACGTTATTCAATTCATTAACTAAGGCTGGAGCAGAATCTGCTAACTATCCATTCTGTACTATTGACCCTAATATAGGTATCGTTACAGTCCCAGACCCAAGACTTGATGAATTAACTAAATTATATGATTCTAAAAAAACTATACCTGCAGTTATAGAGTTTGTTGATATCGCCGGATTAGTAAAAGGCGCAAGCAAAGGCGAAGGACTTGGTAATAAGTTTTTATCCAATATAAGAGAGGTAGATGCTATAGTTCATGTAGTGAGATGTTTTGAAGATACTAACGTAGTTCATGTAGACGGTTCTATCGACCCTATAAGAGATATTGAAACCATCAATCTTGAATTGATCTTCTCTGATATTGAGATATTAGATAGAAGGATAGCTAAGACAACTAAATCTCTAAAAGGAGACAAATCCCTTGCAAAAGAAATAGAAGTCTTAAAGAAATTAAAAGAGGAATTAGAAGAAGGTAAATCAGCAAGAAACGTGGAGTTTAATTCTGAAGAAGATATCAAATTCGCCCAATCCCTTAATCTTCTTACATATAAACCTGTTATCTATGGGACTAACGTTACAGAAGATGATCTTCCAGATGATGGAGCTAGTAATCCTTATGTACAATTAGTAAAAGAATTCGCTAAGGAAGAAGCTTCTGAGGCTTTTGTAATATGTGCTAAGATAGAAGAAGAGATTTCTGAACTTGACGATGATGAAAGAGCAATGTTCCTAGAGGACCTTGGCATAAAAGATGCAGGTCTTGAAAAATTAATAAATGCAAGCTACAGTCTTCTTGGTCTTATCAGTTTCCTTACTGCTGGAGAAAAAGAGACAAGAGCTTGGACTATTACAAAAGGTACAAAAGCTCCTGGTGCAGCTGGTAAAATCCATACCGACTTTGAAAAAGGATTTATCCGTGCAGAAGTAGTCAAGTATGAAGACCTTATCGCATGTGGTAATTATACTGCTGCAAAAGAAAAAGGATTAGTTGGAGTTGAAGGTAAGGAATATGTTGTACAAGACGGAGATGTAATGTTGTTCAGATTCAACGTGTAAATAATATTATCATACAAAATGAAAACCTCCTACTGATGATTATTTCACCATTAGGAGGTTTTATTATACCTATTTATTCTGCACCCTATATCTCAAAACCGTCTTCAATTTTGATTTCTCAGTCTTTCTTACATCAGAAAGATAAATCTCTCTATGTCTCAGTGTTTTTATCTCTAGATCATTTTCTTCAATAAAATCCTTCATTTGTCTAAAAGTTTCAGGTTCATCATCATATGACCCAACATGCATCATCTGAACAGATAACCCGTCTTCCATAGTATCAAAAGTTATTTCATCTAATAAAGGGTGTGGTTTCTTCTTCTTGACATTCTCCAATGCTATATCAACTACTTCCCTAGTCACAAATTCAGGTTGTCTAATCATGATGGTATATAATAATTCATCTTTATCCAAGCTATCACTTAGTTTACCTTGCTCTGTCAAATCCCATACACCTTCAAGGGGATAGACAGTATACTCAAAATACCCTTCGGGAGTATAACCTTTCTTAGGCATCATCCTTACTGCATATGCCATAGAATATAGAACTCCGATTTTTTCAGCAAATTCTTCACTATTAGGATTCCCTTTACCACTTATCATGAAGAACTTTTGTTCAGGTACAGTTACTAATTGTGGTTCAGCCTTAGGAACATATAGATTTTTTTCTGTCTTTCTCCATTCGTATTTCATATTATCTCTTCTTTCTTACATTAATATATAGAATAATACCATATATAATATGACAACATTCATGTCATATTAAGAAATATTATGGAAAGATTATTTATCATGTTTATCATAAATAGTGTAAAAAGAAATTATCTCACCAGTTTTTTTATTAAGATAAATGATTGTAACTATTCCTGGATTTTTAACATCTTCTATTAATAGAGCATACATGTAATTGTTAACGGTATCAATTATTTCAGGTTCTTCTATTTGATTGATATTATTTTTCTGAATAAAATCTAATGCTATCTCATTTAAAACTTCTTCGGATAGATTTTCCTTATCACTTGGTTCAGACGTTTGTGAATGATGAGTATAATCACTTATATTACCATCCATTGCATTAATCAAAAAAGAAAATCTCTCATCTACTTCCGGTAACTCGAATTTTATAGAATATAATCCTAATTCTAGGTTTATAAGATTTTCCTCACTGATATTCTTGTAATCTTTTAATATATCCTTATCTTCGTACATACATTCTATCTTTAATTCATTCAGATAAAGTTTTCTATCCAAGTTATTTTCTAAGAATTCCAAAGCATATACAAGTGCTTCATCTTTTGTCATTTTATCACTTTTTTCCTCTGTATCCAACTGAAGGCTAGATAGATCATATTCTTCTTCATATAGAGTATCTTTTTTGATCTTAGTACTAATTCTACAAGAACTAAGGAGTAAATTTGCTATCAATAATATTATAAGGAGTATTAATTTTTTATGCATCCTGGTTACCTCCTTGATTATTATTGAATGTCAACACTATAGAAGTTCCTTTGTTCAACTCACTCACTACATCTATTTTGATATGATGAAATTCAGCAATCTTAGTACATAATGCAAGTCCTAATCCAGCTCCATTCTCCGAACGGGTTCTTGATTTATCAATCATGTAGAAGGGTTCAAAAATCTTATCAATATTTTCTTGGTCCATTCCAATACCATAATCTGTTATGGTAACTTGTTGATTATTACTATCAATTGATATGATTATCCTTGAATCTTCATATGATGCACGTATTGCATTCTCTATAAAATTAATAAAGAATACTTGCATCAAATCCTGCTCCATATAACACTCGAAATCATCGCCTATTAATTCTATATCAATTGATTTTTCTAAGATCTTTGGTCTTAGAGTTCCAATGGATTGACTACAAATATCTTTGATTCCATATTTTTGAAATTCAAATGAATCTTTTTTTATCAGTAATAGATCCATAAGTTTAAAAGATAATTGCTGCAATCTCTGCCCTTCCTTATGAATATATTCTAATCCCTCATAGAATACCTTCTCGTCATATTTTGAACGCTGCAAATAATCTGCATAACCTATTATAGATGTAAGTGGAGTTCTAAGTTCATGTGTCAAATTTTCAATGAAACGCTGTTTTTCATTATTCTGTTCTTGCAGCTTGTCAATTTTAGTGGATATCTCATCTGCCATATGATTAAAATTATCAGCCAATATACCTATCTCATCCCCAGAACGGACTGACACTCTTTCGGAATATTTACCTTTGGTAATCTTTATTGTAGCTTGCGTCAACTTGGATAAAGGCTTAGTCAAGAAATTACTAATAATAAACATTAAAAACATGAATACAACCAAAAAGCATAAATATAGTTTTAACGTAAAATTATATTGTTCACTACGCTCATCATAAATATTAGTCAAATCATAGATATATGAAAAATAATAGTTGTCATCACTGAATTTTAGAATACTGGATATGAAGATATAACTTCTATCCCCAATATCCTTAATTATATATTGACGGGTATTAGGTTTTAGATTATTAAGATCTTCTCTAGATATATTATCAATGAAATTTGTATTACTGAAAATAACTTCTTGTTTATCGTTATAGAGTTCCAGATAAAAATTATCAGAATTATAATTACTAGCATATACATTAAATGAGGATACTAGGGTTTGAGTACTGGACAGAGTATCTCTAGAATATCTTTGTAGTTTTTCATAGGCTGGTATATCCATATTTATACCATTATATATATTTTGATGTTCATTAAGACTGTTGGTTACTTGTTGTGTGAGTGTATTATTATGAAATGTTTCAATAATAACAAATACTGTAATCCAAAAGATTAAAGAAAATAAGATTATAGAGAATAGATACAGTTTAAACCAAATCTTCAATGTTATTCCTCCAAGCGATACCCGATTTTATAAACAGTCTTAATGTTTTCCTGTAAGTCCAGTTTTCGACGAAGTGTGCCAATATGCATGTCTACAGTTCTTGTTCCACCTAAATAATCAAAATTCCAAACTAATTCTATAAGTTTTTCTCGTGAAAGCGCAATATTTTTGTTTTTCACAAGTATACATATGAGTTCATATTCTTTTAGGGTCAAATCAATTATTTCATTATTCTTACGTACAATATGTTCTGATACATTTATTTCAATATCCTTGAATCTTAAGATATTATTTACTTTATTAAAACGTCTAAGAATAGTTTCTATTCTTGCTAATAACTCTATAGCTTCAAAAGGTTTAACTATATAATCTTCAGCCCCCAATTTCAGTCCCTCTACTCTATTAATAACGTCTGATTTGGCAGTCAAAAATATTACTGGAATATCTAAATGTTCAATCTTTTGCATTAATGTAAAACCATCTATCTTAGGCAACATCACATCTAATAAAATTAAATCATAAGTATTTTCTAAAATAAGTGCAAGAGCTGTTTCACCATCATAGGCTTGTTCCGTATAATACCCTGCTGATTGTAAATTAAGTTTAATTAGATTGGATATTGCTGCCTCGTCTTCAACAATTAGTATGTTCCTTTTCAAGATATAACCTCCCTGTAAATATGTGTCTTATTTTATATCACAAATAAATGAAGGTCAATAGAAAAGCTGTTAATTTACAACTTCTTTACAAATAAACAGAACTTATTATATATCATGGGTTTATATTAATAACATAATTCTATCTTTAATCTTTTGTTTCATCAAATTTTTATTATTTTCACCAATAACAACTGAATCCTTATATAATTTTTTTACCTTTTCCCTTGAAATACCTAGCTTCTTACTTAAAACTCTATCCACCCTCAAATCAAGTGGATATTTACATATAATATCAAGAATGATTTTATTTTCCTCCGTAAAATCATTTTTGATTAAATCTATATCTTCACCAATAATTTCATATTCAACATTCTTAAAATCAAGCTTGACCTTATTTTTATTATGGATAGCAATATCAAATCCATATTCTTTTGCAAGCTCAATATCATTACTTAAAAATAATTCATATTGCTGTGGATCTATATCAGCAGGTGTTATTCTTTCATATATCCCCATATTCCAGGTAGATTTACATTTCTCACATTGATATATAAGCCATATATCCAGCTTATTCTTATTGGCATTTACTCGAAATTTTCCACTACTTCTATAAACAGCATTATTACCGCATTTTGGACAGTTCCTTATTACAGCTGGGATTGTTAAAGGAACTATTTCCCACTTTATGTTTTTTAAATAGCTCATTTTGCTCCTCCTATATATTTATCTCTAGGATTACGCAAAGGCTATTTCACAATATTTGATTTATCATGCATAGCCTTTGCTAAGCATTAATAATAAGTTTTCTCATAAAAAAATCCTCCTTTTAATCAATATGTCACTTGGATATTATACTAATGTTTATATAAAACTACTACCTTATTTTCTTTTCAGAAATAAAAATAAGCCTGAATCAATATACTGAAACAGGCTTATGTATCTAACAATATTTCTTTTTTATATTTAAAATAATTCTTTGAATACTTTTTTGTGATAAATAAAATTCATCTGCAAGTTCCTTGACTGAATGACCGTTACTATATTTCTCGTATATACTCATATTCCTATCAGCTAGATCAGCTTTAGTCGTTGTATTTGCTCCCCAAGCTTTTTTATTTTTTTCCTTCTTGGGTATATAAATATATTCACCATCAATATAATTCTGAATTAATTCTACCAAATCCTTTGGTAATAATTCCGCCGCCTTAATATAGCTCATTTTGCTCCTCCTAATAGATTATTTTTTAGGATTATGCAAAGGCTATTATCTATAATTTTCCAATGCAATAGCCTCTGCTACGCATTTATAACATATCTTCTCATATATAAACCTCCCGTGAATAAATTGTATTCCCTCAATAACATATTAATCAATTAATGAGAAATTTGCAAGATATTATTATTTAATCTTATTATATATCTCCTTAATTTTCTCTTTTAGATATCTATTATCTCTATTAGCGCTATCCTTCTTATTTTCCATATAATTAATGATTTCCACTACAATATCAGCAACTTCATGCTCCTCAATACTACCTCTTATAAAGTCTTTGGAATTAGCTTTTAAGCTTATATTATAATGGTGCTTTATCATGTCATTTAGAATATTGTAGATTTCATTTTCATTATCACTGTTCTTTAATCGCTTATACAGATTATTAAGCTCTTTGTCTTGTTTCTTAGCATACGCCCTTAAAACAATTAAGAATACAGCTAATAGTATTAAGATAATGAGTATAATAAAAGCTATCAACAAACCTTTCTTGCTCATTTTCAGTGTAACGTAATCCTGATCAGTCATATTGTAACTGACCTGATTAATTTTAATCTTTTGAGAAGTTGCATATTCTTTGTTATCTGTTTTATCTCCATTATTGGACTGATTATTGGACTGATTATTTTCTGGGACTTCACCAGTTACGGTAATAGTCTTTCCAGGTATCTCAGCTTTTTTATAAGTTCCTGATACAGTATCAAAGTAGGATATGTAGATAGGATCAATCTTGATATCTCCGTTTTTTTCTGGAACCAATATTACTTCAAATTGCTTTTTAGCATTATATTGATTATTTTCAATGCTTTCATCCATACCTTTTACTGTTTCGTAAACTGAAAATCCGGGTACCCCATCTTTTATTATCTTATCTAGAATCTCTAAGTTACAATTACCAGAAGCTGTAACATTAAGAGTCAGTGAATCCCCATATTCTAACTGGTCTTTATTAAACTCAGCTTCTATTTTCAAGTCACCAACCAGCCCCGAAAAATCATCAGGCTTATTTTCCTCTGGCAAAGGCTTAATAGTTATCTCTTTTTCAGTTGTCCCTAAGTATACTGGTTTAGATGAATCAAAAAAATTCGATGTAGCAATATTAGCTTGAAATTTATATGAAGGTATTGTTACCTTACCTGTCTTTATTGGTGATAAATACATCTTCTTAGCTTCGTATTTAACATATTTATTACCATCAACATAAACATAGTTACCTTTTAGGTCATCATTGGCAACTTCATTAACCATAAAGTCATCAAAACCTATTTGATCTGCAAAACCATAGCTTTCAATGCTATAACGTGAATAGAGTTCATAAGTCAAACCAATCTTTTGCCCAAAATAAATTTCGTCATCAGAGATTAAAGTCTTTAAAAATATATCTTTGACCTCCTCATTATGAACATCATCATTCCTTTTGCTGACATTTACTTTCAATGAATTGGTTTTACGTATATCCCCCTTATAGTTGATACTACCTTGAAGAGTGAATTCTCCTTCTTTCTTTGGCATCAACACATAAGTAACATCAATCTGACTAGTTGTATCTCCATTTATAATTCTAGTAGATGTTGATTGACTTGTTGATAATACATCAAAATTATCTAATCCATCTATTGCCAGATCCTTACATCCATTAGCATTTATTATTGAAAAAACTAGATTAGTACTGACCCCTTCCTCTAGATTAAGACTGTCGATATCAAGACGAAACTCTGCCTCTTTTTTTGCTAAAACGCTTCCTTCTGTAAGTAATATAAGTGTAGTTATCAAACATAATATGAAGGAAATTCTAACTTTCATTCTTTTACCAGTCATATTTCTCCTCCTTACCACTGTTTTTTACTTGTTGATTATTTTTCAAACTACTCTCTTCTTGTTTCTCCAACATCTGTAGTACCTGCATTATGTCTTTATCATTTTGTTCTCCTTCGGAGGTATCTTCCTTATTCATGCTGCTACCATCTTCTTTATCCTCATCAGATTTTTCGCCCTGTTCTTGCTGATTCTTCTTATCTTCGTCTTGATTTCCTTCTTTATTCTTGGATTGCTCACTTTCTTGTTCCTCTTCCTTGTTTTCATCTTCTCCATTTTCGTTTTTATTTTTGTCCTCACTACCAGATTCATTGTTTTGATTATCTTGGTCCTGCTGTTGTCCTTGTTTATTGTCCTCATTTTCCTGATTGTCTTTATTATCCTGCTGGTCGTTTTTACCATCTTGATTATTTTTGTTATCATCTTGTTGATTTTCTTTGTTGTCCTGTTGATTTTCGTTATCTTGCTGATTCTGATTATCTTTGTTCATCTCATCTATTTTACTTTTTACAAGCTCATAATTATATTTCAACTCTACATTACTAGGGAAATTGACCATACCGTTTTTATAAATTTCCAGAGCCTTATTATAGCTCTCCATTTTCTGGTTCATGTCATTACTGCTATCAGCTAGCTTATAACTGCAATTCCCTTGGTGTAAATATTTATCTACTTTGTCAGAAGCTTTATCATAATGTTCAATTGCCTGTTCATAATTATTCAATTGATATGATGCTTGTCCAGAGTTATAGTTAAGTATAGCATCTTCAGAATTCTTTTCTAATGCCTTTCTATACACTTCTAGAGATGTGTCATAGTCTTTTGAAGCATATAACTTATTACCACTGGCTATGGATTTTTTTATTTCATTATTGAAATCAAGTACTCCTGTCAAAAAAAGTAATAACATGACTACTATCAATGCTCCAGATATAAAAGAAATCTTTTTCATCATAACTTCCTCCTTTCTGGAATGAAATATGCTAGAATAAATAATAATATCCCTGCACCTAAAAAGTATTGATATAACAATCTATATCTCTTCAATTTCCTAGTTTTCAACACGTCTCTTTTTAGATGGCGAATATCATTCGTAAGGGAATCAATCTCTTCACCAGTTAATGATGATTGATAATATGCCCCATTACCACTAGAAGCTAAACTTTTCAATATATCCGAATTCAATTTTGACATTACTGGCTGCCCATTTTGGTCTTTTTTATAATCTATGACATTATTAGTAGCAGGGTCATATACAGGTATTAAACCGCCTTTATCTGTACCTATACCAATAGTAAACACTTTCAAGTTATCATCATTGATCTTTTTAAGTACTTCCAAACTGTTGGAATCATGTTCTTCTCCATCACTCAAAACTATTACAACTTTATCTGCACTAGAAGTTTGGTCAAAAGATTTATCAGCTAGGCTAATTGCAGTACCAACATTACTGCCTCCTCCTCCAATCATATCCGTATCAATTACCTTAAGAAACATCTTAGCCAAGTCATAATCATCGGTCAAAGGCATTTGAACAAAAGCTGATGATGAAAAAGGAATAAAGCCTATCCTATCTCCTTTAAGATTATCAATTATATTCTCAACTATCTTCCTAGCTCTGCTAATCCTATTAGGCTTGATATCTTCAGCTAGCATACTCTTGGAAGTATCAATGAGAACATATATGTCAAGTCCTTCTCTATTTACTTCCGTAAGCCCTTTCAGCTTCTGAGGTCCAAGAAGAGAAAATACTATTAAACCAATAGCAACAGTCATTAAAATGATTTTGACAGATATAAATCTCACCTTAGCATCAAACTTCAACAAATTCAATATTTTTTTCTTTTTATAATATCCTAGTATAAAAACAGCCAAACACGCTATCAGAATTATGATATATATTATATTAAAAGGATATCTAAATTCTAAACCATTCAATAAAATAACCCTCTTTCTATCTTAGTTACTGCATACATTATGGAATTTGAATATAAAAATAACGGTCAAGGAAAATACCTAGCAGCAGCAAAATAAGAGCTACTTTAATTAAATCAAAAGCAAGTTCTTTGTACTGTACAAAATCATCCCTATCAAATTTTGTCTTCTCTAGTTCATTTATATCTGAAAATATCTTAGACATTGCCTGGGGATCTCTTGCTCTATAATACTTGCCACCAGTTTTTTCAGCGATACCTTTTAATAATTCTTCATCAAGTCCACCTTCATATCGCTTATATCTAGTTTGTCCAAATATATCTACTTCTGGATATATGGTTTCATCTGTTCCTACACCAATAGTATATATTTTAATGCCTAATTCTTCTGCCAAATCAGATGCGGTATTTGGCTTAATGGCTCCTGCGTTATTTTCACCATCAGTAACTAATATCATAACCTTAGATTGTGAATCACTCTTTTTCAGTCTGTTAAGTCCAACAGAAATAGCCATGCCAATAGCTGTACCGTTATCATTAACTGATTCTGTGGTTATCTCTTCCAATGACTGCTTTACAATGTTATGGTCAAGTGTCAATGGTATTCTGGTGTATGCAGTTCCAGCAAATATTACCAATGCTAATCTATCTGAAGGTCTTTCTTCTACAAAATCCTCAATGGTTTTCTTAGCAACCTCAAGGCGATTAGGCTTGAAATCTACAGATTCCATTGAACCAGATACGTCTAGTACCATTGCAATATCTATCCCTTTTTCCTGTATGGTGTCTGGTTGGCTGGTCAACTGAGGTCTAGAAAGTGCTACAACCAATATTATTAAACTCAAGCATATCATGTACTTACTGATTTTATGCTTATAAGTTTTTTTAAGCCCAGAACTTTTTAGCAACTTAACACTAGAAAATTTTAATGTAGTTTTGTTTTTCTTGATTATGAAAATATATATAATTAAAGGTATAAACAATAAGAAATACCAATTCGCTAATCGTATCATACTTCTACCTCTTTTGCTTGTTCTATTTTTTCCACTATTTCTACAAGTCTTATAAGTAATTCTTGTTTTTGTTCTGTGGTAACCGCTACTCCTGTGAATTTGTAATAATCACACATCTGAAGCCAAGATTTGATATCAGGTATATAAGGCTCCAAAACAATTATTGATGAAATCTCGGCTATTATTTCATTACATGTCTTACCTCTAATAGAACATGAATACTTTGTCTGCAGATAATTCTTCAGATTCAATGTCATAGTAACAAAACAATCACGTTCTTCTAATGAAATCTCATCTGTTGCTTTTTTGAAAATAATAAAAGCACTTACTGGACCTGTCTTTCTTCTTTTCATGTATTGCCATAGACTTATACATCCTGTTATCAAAAAGATACCTATCAATAGATAAAATATATAACTATAATTAAACGAGAATCCATAACTCTTTGTACCCTCATCACCTTCATATATTTTATCTCTATCAATCTCTTTAAGAGTTGATTTAATCTCTATCTCTATTTCATTATTATCTATCTGAATAGTTTTCTTACCAGTTTCAAAACTGCGTAAAGTCAATAAATATCCTTTGTCAGTATCCTTTATATCAACTATTTCAAAATCCTTGAATTTATCTCTTATATCATCTTCACTATATAAATTTGTTTCAATCTCTATATTAATCAAATCACCAACGTATATACTTCTTTCCTCAGCTAATATAGTCATAGATGAAATAAGCAACAATAAAGATATTAAACTAATTAAATATATAACTTTTCTTTTTCTCATCTATTACCCCTTCTTCTGAAAAATTGTTTTAACGGTTTATAATAATCTTCGTCAGTGTATATGTTAATAATGTTTTTTCTATACATCTTAAAGTTATTATCTAATTTATATTCTTTCTTAAGATTATCCAGCGCTATTATCTCTCCTGTCTCCAAGTCTTCAAAAGTAAAAATAGCACCAGCAGGAATCAGTTCTTCCGTTCTATCAATAACACGTACCATAACTAGATCATGACGTCCAGAAGTAATTTTAAGGTCTTTTGCATAACCTTCATCAAGGAAATCTGATATAACAAAAACCACACTTCTCTTTTTCTCAATTCTATTAAAATATTGTAGTGCTCTCCCAAGATTGGTTCCCTTATTCTTAGGTTTGAAATCAAGAATATTTTCTATAATTGATAAAACATGCTTTCTTCCATTTTTGGAAGGTACGAATTTTTCAACTTCATCAGTAAATAGAATCATACCAACTCTATCATTATTTTTACTTGCTGATAGAGCTAATGTTGCACCGATGCTTGCTATCAATTCTTTTTTGTTACCAAAATCACTTGATTTTGACATATCAATAATTAGAAACATGTTCAATTCCCGTTCTTCGCAGAATTGTTTTACATATGCTTTGTTATGACGAGCTGTAACGTTCCAATCAATATTTCTAACGTCATCACCATGATAGTACTGTCTGATATCGTCAAATTCCATTCCTTTACCCTTGAAGCCAGAACGATATTCGCCTGAAAATATTTCTTCAACTATTTTATTGGACTTTATTTCAATTTGTCTTATCTTCTTAATCATTTCTCTTGAAACCATTGTTTAACTCCTTATCTATGGTAAGTTAACCTTTTCCAAAATTCCAGCTATTATATCTTCAGAAGTAATATCATCAGCTTCAGCTTCATATGAGAGTAATATTCTATGTCTTAGAACATCATATGCCATAGATTTTATATCATCTGGTACTACATAATCACGCCCTTCTAAGAAAGCTCGTCCTTTTGCAGATTTTATAAGACCTAAACTAGCACGTGGTGATGCACCGCAAGCTATATAATTAGATTTTTCTCTAGTTTTCAGAACTATGTCAAGTACGTAGTTCTTAACATTATCATCTATATAAATACCGTTTATTTGTTCTCTTAGATGTAATATATCCCTGCATGATAAAATCTTAGTAAGGTTAGGTTCATAGTAATTATCCATAGTAAAACGATCAATGATTTTACTTTCTTCATTCCTATCAGGATACTTCACTTTAAGTTTCATCATGAATCTGTCCTGTTGTGCTTCAGGAAGTGGATAAGTACCTTGTTCTTCTAGTGGGTTCTGTGTAGCAATTACTAAAAATGGTCTTTCCAACTGGTAAGTAGTATCACCTATTGTTACTTGTTTTTCCTGCATTGCTTCTAGTAGAGCTGATTGCACCTTAGCAGGGGCACGGTTTATCTCATCAGCAAGTATTAGATTACTGAAGATAGGTCCTTTCTTAATAATGAATTCACCATTCTTTTGGTTATATATCTCTGTACCAAGGATATCTGCTGGTAATAAGTCAGGAGTAAATTGTATCCTTTTGTAATCAACTCCACTTACCTCAGCTATAGTACTTGCTGTCAGGGATTTTGCTAGACCTGGGACACCTTCTAATAAGATATGTCCTCCAGTCATAAGACCAATGAGTATTCTGTCAACCATATAGTCCTGTCCAACAATCACCTTATTTATTTCATCTTTTAGTGAATATATTATCTGTTGTTTATCAGATAAACTTGTTATTTCCATTTCTTAATCCTCCTTAGTAATACAAATATGATATTTAATGCAATACCAATAAATACTATTTTATATTTATTTTTTGAATTATATATGAATAAATTGTTAATTATAGCAAAATATTTGATTTTTTTTGTTTTACTACTAATAATCCTTATAATGTCAGTGCTCTTTGTGAGCAATATCACCATAAAAAAAGCTGCTAAGATAGCCAGCTTAAAATTAATCGTTTTACAATTTAACTATGTACTTATAACAGTTTTTCCGCTTGCATTTGCACCTACCATGATTGTCAACTGTTCAATATCTAAGGTTGTCTTATCAAAGCTTTTAAAATTTTCAAATGTAAAATTCCTAATCAAATAAATCACCTATTCATAGAGATTATTTCTCCTTTATTGATAACTAAAACTTCTATCCATTTTCTAACATAATTTTATTATATATTAACTAGTCCAAAATTGCTATAATATATTTTTATGGTTACAAATCCATTCTAACTCCAAACTTCTTCAACCAATCTTTTCTAGATTCATAGTCAGGTAAAATGGAAACAACCAACTCCCAAAATTCATTTGAGTGATTAGGATATATCATATGACACATTTCATGTACAACAATATAATCCAACACATTAGATGGTGCCATTACACAACGCCAGTTGAATAATAATTCATTCTTAGAAGTGCAACTTGCCCATCTCTTCTTTTGTTCTTTAACCTTAATATTAGAAGGTTCAACCTTAAAAAAATGCTTATAATATTCAACTCTTTCAGTAACTTTTTCTAATGTCTTAGTCCTATACCATTTCTCCATTAATCTTTGAAGTACAATTTCTTCTTTGGTATTAGAAATAATATATAACTTGCCTTGATATAACTTAACTTGATTATTCTTAATATTTTCATCTATTAACAATTGCATCGAATAATTTCTGCCTAAGTACATAAAACTTTCCCCTGAAACATATTCTTTGTCAATCTTTCTATACTCTATATCTCTAAACTCAAATAATCTCTGTACTATCCAAGATGCCTTGCTATACACTTTTTCTTTAATGACTTCTTCATTTGTATCTATAGGAGCAACCACCTTCACAATATCTGGTGCTTCTACACTTATTTCTAGACTCTTTCTATCTCTATACTCAACACTAAACTCAATAACCTTTGTTCCATATTTAATTTCTAGTCTCATATTTTCCCTCTAATCTATTACTGAAAAATGTTTTTTAGCTAACTGTAACAATGGTTGTATTAGTCTATTTCTTGCTTCTATATTAATTTGTCTAAAATATGCTGTAGTAAGTTTTAAGTAAATCGCTCTTTTTATATCATCTGTTTTTGTTGGATTAGTAGCCCAATCTATCATGTACTTATTTTTAACTATCTCAGCAACATCTTTTGCTATATTTTTTGATAAAATAACTACATCATTAGATACATACTCCGCTGTTGCTTCCTTACCTAAACTAATGCCTGTTTCATCTTCTATGTCATCATTTAACTGCTTTTTCACTGTTTCAAAAAATGCATACTCTTCTTTGGATAAACCAAGTAACTCAGCCTCTTTTGACTCTCCTGTTTCAATATCATTATCAATGAACTCTTTTAACTTTTGTTTTCTTGCTATCCAATTATTAACTGTTTCATCAAGAATATGTTGAAGCTTTTCTAATAATGATGTATAGTAAACAGGGTTATTATCCATCTTTACATTAATAACATGTTTTATGGCATGCTCCATGCTTGATGCAACTGCTTCATCTGATTTCTGTGAATTAATCTTAGTCTCAAAATTAGGGTCGAATAACGTTATAGGTTCTATCCACTGCCTAACACCTTTTGACTGTAGATGCTCTGATATCAATTCTCTTACTTTGTTGCCACAACCAGCAATATCTAATTTATTTTCTGGCTGAAATCTTGCTTTTGCTGCTGCTCTTATATAGGATAACCATTTCAGATCATTAATATTTTCAGTTGGTACATGTGCAGGTAAAATCTGTTCCATATAACTAGCAAACCTTTTATAGGCAAGTTCAAATTCTGACCTCTTATCTTCCGGTTTAATTCTGTTAACCAAACCATCCAAATCACTTTTATCTATACCTTGAAACATATTCATAACTGCTTCCCTATAAGAAAGCATCTGTTTATAAATAGATTCTATAGATTCCATAGGCTCACCAAGTTCTTCTTTATCAAATGTTTCTAATGCTTCCTCCAAGTAATTGGATATACCATAATAATCTACCACATACCCGCATTTCTTCGATTCGTCATAAGTTCTATTAACCCTTGCTATAGCTTGCAATAAGGTATGTTCTTTTAGAGGTCTATCTAGATACATCACCTGTTCTACAGGTGCATCAAAACCAGTTAAAAGCATATCTTTTACAATGATAAAACATAATTTATCTTCTTTAATAGGCTGTTTGAATCTTTTTATTAAGTTTTCCTGCTCTGTCTTAGTTGTAAAATGTTCTTTTAGGTACTGCTCGTCATTAGGACTACAGGAAAATATTATCTTAACCTCAAGATTTTCTCCCATTATATCTTTCATATGTTTAGTTAGCGCATTATAATATTTTACACATGCTACTCTTGAAACACATACAATCTGGGCTTTAAACCCATTAGGATATATTTGTTCTTTAAAATGAATCAACATGTCCTTAGCTATATCATCAATTCTATCATCAGCTTCTATTATAGCTCTTTTATTAGCATATTTCTGCTTAATTGCCTCTTTTTCCTCTTCATTTCTACCATCAAAAGTTTCATTGAATAACTCTTCTAGGGTATCTGCCTTAATCTGTAAATCTGGTTTTCTGCCTTCATATACAATTTTTACTGTTGCACCATCTGCCACAGCATCTTTAATTCCGTATTTATCAATATATGAACCAAAAGTTCTTTTGGTAGACTTATCTTTTTTATCTATTGGTGTACCAGTAAACCCTAGAAATGCTGCATTAGGTAGTGCATCTCTCATATTTTTAGCCATACCTTTATATTGACTACGGTGAGCTTCGTCAGTAAGTATTATAACGTTTGTTTTAGTCGTTAGTACTGGAAACTGTTTATCATATTGTAAGTTACTTATCTGTTTATCATCTTTTAGGATTTCTTTTTCTTCTTTATCACTTTGGAACTTATGTATTGTAGTCATAATAATCTGAGGTCTAGCAAGTTCTAATAACTCTTTTAATTTAGCTACACTATCTGCTCTAACTGGTGTAGTAATGGTAGATAAAGTCCTTATAAAAGTTTGATATATCTGCTTATCCAAATCCACTCTATCAGTAACCACTACAATAGTAGAATCTTTTAATTCCTTAATCCTTCGTATTTTTCTTGCTAGAAAAACCATAGTCAGACTTTTGCCCGACCCTTGAGTATGCCATATAACTCCGCCTCTGCTAATAGAACTCTTACCACTTATAAGTCTTGTCAAAGCCTTATTAACTGCTCTAAATTGCTGATATCTACATACTTTCTTGATTCCACCTTCAAAAAGAAGGAAGTTTCTCATGATATCCAACAAGTTATTTTTTTCTAGAACACCTTGTAAAAAAGTGTGCTGTCCATTATCTTCTACCCCTTCTATGTTCTTATTCATAAAAGGGTATGGGTCTTTCCATTCTTGATAATATTGATAAGATGAACTTATTGTTCCTAGGTAACCATGATATTTATTAAGGATTCCAGTAATGAAGTTAGTGTAGAATAAACGTTCTGCTCCTTCAATCATATTACCTTTTCTTAAGTTCATATATCTGCGTAGTTGTTCAAAAGCTTCCTGTTTCCCCATGTTTTCATTGTTGTTTTTTTCTAAGAATGGAGATTTACATTCAATAACTACTACTGGTATACCGTTAATGAATATTATTAAGTCTGGGATAATATTTTCTTGGGGTCCATGAACTTTGAACTGTCTAGTCACTAGGAATTCATTATTATCTATGTTGTCCCAATCTATAAACTTAACTGTATGATATTTTTTCTGACCGCTGCCATCTATATCTTGGTCTAGTGAGTAGGACAAGTTAACAATAGCATCATATATTTTTTCATTGATTTCATATAAGTTAATACCTAAGTTTTCTGGTCTAGTTAGGTATCTGATTGCTTTAGTTATGTTGCTGTTATTCATCCATGGATTAATTCGTTTTAGTGCTTTTTCTAATCTATTGGTTAAGATTACTTCTGTCATTGAATCACGTTCACCATATTCGGGTGTAAGTTGTTGTCCATGAATAAAGTTGTAATTTAAATTATTTATTAAATATTCTTTTGCTGGTTGTTCTACTAAGGTTTCTTCGTTGCCTAGTATAGACATTTATTTCACCTCGAATTCTATAATGAATAAAATTATAATTATTGTGGTAATTAAATAACTCGTTTTTTTCCTGTTAGTAGTTGTTGCATTAGTCCTTTTTTTAAGTATTGAAGTTTTTCTTTCTTATTGTTATATTCTTCAATTTCATCATCAATTACCAATAATATTCCCCCTATTTTAATTTGTTCTTTCAATGGTGGATATTGTATTTTCATATTTTCAACTTCTTTTTTTGATATTTCTAAGAATGTACTTCCACTTGACAAATTTATTAATCTAGGTATTAGTGTATCTATCAAATAATATAGAAATTCATTATTTAATGATTGTTTACATACAAAAGATTTAAAACCTTGATTGGTAGCTATAGGTACTGTATTTATAGATTTTTCACCTATAGTAGCTCTACTTGTCATCAATATACTTCCTACAGGCAATAAATTTGCAGAAGAATTCTTTAATCCGTCATAAGTAATATTTTTATTTGTTTCCCTAATATATTTACTTCTAGATGTTATATCAGTTGGAGTAGCCCAGGGAATATTTCCATCTAACCAAAATGTTTGTTTATTAGTACTAGGTGTTCCCCCACTCACCACTTCAGATACTTCTCTTAATTTTTTTACTTCCCACTCAACAGGTATCTCTCCCACTTCCGTCTTTTTAAATTCTGTATGTCCAATTCCTTTAGTAAGAAGTTTTCGCATTAATCCTATTTTTAGTTCTTTTGTCTTTTCAATTAATGCTTCTGTTTCTTCAATATGTTGGTCTACTGTTGATAGGATGAAAGCTATTTTTTGTTGTTCTGGTAGGGGTGGTACTGGAACTTGTAATAAACTGTACTCCTTACTATTAATACCCGGTTGACCACTTCTTAAAGACATTCTTTTTACCCATTTCCAATAATTTGTTGATTGAACATAATATTTCAAAAATTTAGCATTATACATTTTACTATCAATGGAAAATTTAATTAAAAATCCTGCAAAAACTAATATACCATCTTTTTTATTATATAAATAAGATTTTCCTGTTGTATTTCCTGTTCTTGCAAATACTATATCCTTTTCTTTTAATATATATTTACATATGTCTGATTCATTAGCATTAACTGTTTTTATTTCTTTATTAGATAAATTATAATTATTATTTATATCTGTTATCCTTAAATATCTAATACTACCATTTTCAAATTCTTTTGCAGCTGCATTAATTCCATATTCACAATTTCCTATGCATATTTCTTTTAATTGTTTAACTTCCCAATCAACAGGTATTTCCCCTAACTCTGTATTTTTATATCCTTCTTTCACCATCTCACCAACTTTCTACTATATTGTCTCAAACCCTAATTCCACCAAATACTCATTCAACTTACTCTCCGTCTCCCGAGACTTCTCCTTAATTTCCTTAATTTCCTTAATAACTGCCTCAATATCCACCTCAGGCTCTGGCTCAGCAGTATCCACATACCTGCTTATATTCAAATTATAATCATTCTCTTTTATACTCTCGAAACTAACCAAACTAGCAAATTTCTCAACATCTTGATAATCGTCATATACCTTTGTTATTTTTTCAATATCTTCTTTTCTTAACTTATTCTTATTCCCATCTTTCACAAATCCTTGACTTGCATCTATAAATAAAACCTTTCCTTTTCTCTCTAATGGTTTATTCTTATTAATAATTAGCAATGCCGCAGGGATACCAGTACCATAAAACAAATTAGCTGGCAGTCCAATAATAGCCTCAATTAAATCATCTTTTAGTATACCTTTTCTAATCTTGCCTTCTGCTCCACCTCTGAATAATACACCATGAGGTACAACAGTTCCCATCTTACCTTTTGAGTTAAGACTAGCAATCATATGTGATACAAATGCTAAGTCTCCATAAGATTTTGGTGGTATACCATAGACAAATCTATGATATGGGTCAGCCTGTGCTTCTTCAATACCCCAATTTTTTAGCGAAAATGGAGGATTAGCTAGAACTTTATCAAATGTTTTTAATGTACCACCTTCAGAATGCATAGGTGTTCTAATAGTATCACCTTTTTTTGATATCTGCTCCTCTGGCATCATGAAATAACATATTCATCTTGCATATAGCCCAAGTAGATAGATTTATCTCTTGTCCTGCAAGTGATACGTTTTTAGGATTACCACCATGTTTCTCAATATAGTATGTAGAATTGATAAGCATACCACCACTACCTACTGTAGGATCGTATATTCTATCTCCTTCTTTTGGTTTAACTATGTTTACTAATAATTTTACAACTTCTTCTGGTGTATAGAACTCTCCACCTTTTTTACCACCTTCATCTGCAAATTGCTTTATAAGGTATTCATATGCATTACCTAATAAATCTTTATTCTCTAGATAATCATTAGAAAGATTTATTGTATCAAATAGTAATAATAGTTGTGAAAGTTTTTTGTCTGGAACTCGTTCTTTATCGTTATAATTGGCTGTTGTAAGAACACCAATCAATTCACTATTTTTAGGTTCATCTTCAATAGCTTTGAAAGCTTTGTCTAATTCTGGACCTATGTTTAGATTAAGGTTTTTAAGGTTGTCCCATCTTGCTCTAACAGGAACAAAAAAAGCTTCATAAATGGATGGTTCTTCAAGTATTATATCTACTTCATTTTTATCCATTCCCTGATCTAAGAATTCTTCTTTCTTAGATATTCTCTCTACTTCAAATTGATCATTCATTCTCTTAAGGAATAATAGACCAAATATGTAATCTTTATATTCAGCAGCATTCAATTCGCCTCTTAATATATCAGCAGCACTCCACAGTGTTGATTCTAATTTTTGCAAAGTTAACTTTTCCATTAGTGACACTCCTCTAGTTTATATATGTGTTTTTTACATTAATCGACTGTATATAATTATAACATATCATATATATAACATAAATATATAAATCAAATAAAATCTCCCTCCTAGTTCATTCTACAACCAGAAGAGAGATTCTTTTATTGCAAATTAATCATTTAATTCATTTATATAACTCTAATATTATATTCACAACCCTCTTTAACAAGTAAAGTAACATAACTATACTCTTGCCCTAATGAATCTTTCTCATATATCATCATATAAGGTTTATCATTTACCCATACCTTATCTTTTCTACCTCTGAAAATAGCTTTCCAGTATAAAGGTTCACCAGATATATTTTTAAAAGTTGATGAAGAGCTACCTTTATGATGGATACTTATATGATTATTGAATACTGGTACGTTCTCAAGTTTCCCATATCCAGTATCATTCAATTGGCTAATAGTAGATACTGTTCTATAAGAATAATCTGCTTTCACACCCATAACTCCCAATACAATGGTAGCTATAACACTATAAGATACCTCTGGATAATCACGCCTTTTTAGCTGAGGGTCACTTAATTTCAATAGTAGTTCATAACCTTTTTTAGTTGAACCATACTTATAGAAAAGTTCTGGGAAATAGGATAGTTCTTCAACGTTATAAGCACCTTTTTCATAAATATAGTCTAATACTCCTTGTATGTATGGAGTATCAACTAAATCAAACCTTAATGGCATGGTATTACATATACCTATATAAGTATCAGTATATATCCCATCTCTATTTTTAATACTGTAAAAACTTTTTGTATTCCCATTATACCAATCATTATTATATATCTCTTTGATTCCTTTTGCTTGCTCTTGATAGTCATAAGCCTTTTCATAGTCATGATTCAGTGACAATATTTTTGAATAAGTTGATGCCCCTGTGTACTGAGCAGCTAACATATCTGCTATTAATAGAGCATCTTGATTCTTCTTATCTTCGTTATATGATGCTATACCTCTTCTGCCGTTGACCTCATTAAATTCAATGAAACCATCACCATCTTTGTCCCAATGATTGATATAATCATTCAATGTTTTATTATAAAAATATAAATAACTTTCTCCATTAATATAATCCAAATTTCCAGTCCATAAATATTGGTTATAGCAACAATTGATAAGTTCAAAATTGGCAGGCAGGTTATACCAGAAATCATCATCATTAGTATAATCCACTTGACATGGTTCGTTATTTAGATTAATTTCCCAATATGTACACCAATCTCTGCTGCTGGATATATTCTCAACGAATTTATTCAACATATTTTTGGTGATATGTTGAAGCCCTAGAAAATGAGCACCCATACTTTGATGAAACACATCTCTCATGCAAAAACTCTTCCTATTCGGTAACGCTGCTTCGTACCAATCACCTACTTTGTCTTCATAATTCACATAACTAAGAGCTTGTTCCTTAGCCCAATTGAATGCTTCTGTTAATTTTTCATCTGATGAATTAAATGTTATTCTAGTCAATTTACACTTCCTCCTCACTAGCCTTTTACTGAACCCATTGTAATTCCACCAACAAAGTATTTTTGGAAGAATGGGTATACAAATACGATAGGCAATGTAACAACCATAGTAGTAGCCGCACGCAAAGTAATACTACTTACATTTCTGAATTCACTAGCTTCATTTTTAGATGCTACATCTTGAATTTTTTCCAGAGCTTCTACCTCAAGCAATATCCTTCTCAGATATACTTGCAAAGTATCCAAATCTCCTGATGGATTATAAATCAAACTATCAAACCATGAATTCCAATGGTTAGCACATAGATATATTGCAATAGCTGCAAATACTGGCTTACATATTGGAGCTATAATCTGAAAGAAGATACGTATTTCACTACATCCATCAATCCTTGCTGATTCTACTATACTATCAGGCAATCCCTGCATATACGAAGAAATGATGAGCATATAGTAGACATTAACTAGTGATGGCAACCATAGTACAGTAAAGGTATCGTTTAATTTCAGATTCATAACCAATAAGTAAAAAGGTATTAATCCACCGCTAAAATACATTGTAAATATGAATAGTACTCTCAAGAATTTACGCCCTGAGAAGTTTTTAACCGTTACAACATAAGACAATAACCCTGTAGCCAATAAACTTGTAGAAGTACCCACTAGTACACGAGCTACCGAAATCAGAAAACCTTTTGTCAAATTAGTATTTTCAAATAGCATCTTATAGTTGGTAATGGTAAATACTCTAGGCAATAAATAAATACCACCTCTTGCTGCATCTACACCATCATTAAGAGATAGTATAAATTGGTTGTAAAAAGGATAGATCATAATAATTGCAAAACTAACCATAAATATAACATTCAATAAATCAAATACCCTGTATACAGTTACATTAAGATATTTACGATGTTCCAATATACTCACCTCCTAAACTATAGATGTATCTGAATACTTCTTAGCGATTTTGTTGACTGTGAACACTAGTGTTACTCCTATTACAGATTTCATTAAACCAATAGCTGTTGCAAAAGAATAATTACCAAGCTGAATACCGTATTTATACGCATAGGTATCCAATACTTCATAATATTGTCTTGTTTGAGGATTACCAATCAAAAGTTGTTGTTCAAAACCTGCATTAAGCAAACTGCCCATACCAAGTATCAGTAACAAGATGATTGTTGTACGAATACCAGGTAAGGTTATATGCCAAATCATACCGAACCTTCCTAATCCATCTACCGCTCCAGCTTGATATAATTCTTTATCCACACCTGCAATAGCTGATAGATATATGATTGATGACCAACCCACTCCTTTCCAGATATTTAATCCTGTAATGACACCCCAGAAATATTTCCCTGTACCTAGAAAGGAAATAGGCTTATCAATAATTCCTAATGATAAGAGAATATCATTAAGAAGGCCTTCATTCCCTATTATAGTGAAAGCAATACTTGCAGTAACTACCCATGAAATGAAATGAGGCAAATAGGATGTAGTTTGAATGAATTTCTTGAACCTCAAATTCTTTAATTCATTGAATAATAAGGCTAGTATTATAGGTGCCGGAAAACCAATAATGATATTCAGACCGCTAATAGCAATGGTATTTCGCATGACCATACTGAATTCTGGCGAAGTAATGAATTGCCTAAAATGCATTAACCCAACAAATTCACAATCTGTAATAGCTTTACCTGGTATATAATTCACAAAAGACATTAATACACCATACATAGGATAATAACTGAATACCAGCACCCAAATAATCAAAGGAATACTGATGAGCCAAAGTTGATAATCTTTCTTGAAGATTTTTACGAACCTGTATAATTTATTTTTTTTCTTAGTAGTATATGTATTATTAATAATGCTTTGCTGCATGGTTTAACCCACCTCCCATATGTGATATGCTGAAAGAAAGAGAAGAAAATTATATTCTCCTCTTTGTACTGATTATTTGTAGTAACGTTCAAGATTGGCTTTATATTGTATAGTCACAAATT
The DNA here is from genome assembly GCF_018141425.1 of Vallitalea guaymasensis. Classification (NCBI taxonomy): domain Bacteria; kingdom Bacillati; phylum Bacillota; class Clostridia; order Lachnospirales; family Vallitaleaceae; genus Vallitalea; species Vallitalea guaymasensis. The sequence goes on along the minus strand of NZ_CP058561.1, from coordinate 5,048,937 downwards.
CTTCAAGCTCTTTTATTCCTACATTACTTAGCTTATCTCTTAACTCGAAGAATTTTGTTTCACATTCTTCTTGTGAAGATGCTGTTACGACTTCAGCCCAACCTGATAAAAGCATATCTTTAACTTGTTGTTTGATGAAAGTTGCTCGTTCTTGAGGAGGAAAAACTATTCCTTTAAAAGCAGAATGGTCGTATATAGTATCTGCTAAATTATCATTCATAAGTTTTTTCCATTTAGCTAAATCATTGAAATTCTGGTCAAAATAATAGGTTGTTTTGTCTTCTTTCAAACCTGTTCCGCCAACCAAACAAAAACGACCGCCACTTACTGTTTCTTGAAGGTTAGTATAATCAAGAGTACTATTGATAACATCCTGCTTCTTCTCTTCAACAAAAGACCATTCTGTGCCATCTGTATTCCAAAGAGAATTTTCTGTATTTGGTACACCCCAACCCATAAGTTTTGTTCCCATATCTGAGATCTCAAAGTTAAACCATTTTATTACAGATTCAGGGTCCTTACATTTATCAGTTATGATAGTATAACTGCCTCCAGTAGTATTAACTGGTGTATAATAAGCCTCATCAACATTCTCTGATTTCACTTTCACTTGGATGAATCGTTTTTCTTCAGTCCAGTTCTCGTCAGTTTTTTGCCATACTTCATGACCTGCATTCCAAGTAGTCCACCAACCACCAATATGACCTAGAATTCTTTCGTTGGATGTTTTTGCTTTCCAATCCTCGAATTTATTGATAAAACTATCTGGATCAAGCATATCGTTAAGGTGAAATTGATTAATCCATAGAGCCATTTCAAGACCTTCAGGTGTATTTACCCAATGTGTCAGTTCATGGTTGGTATTTTCTTTATAACCATCTTTTATTCCCCATATACCTGCTAATGTATTGAACGTATTATTCCATCCTCTAGTAGATAGAGCGTATACCTTTTCACCATTTTCATTAGTTGGATGAAGAGCCTGCATTTGTTTAAGTACATTGAAATACTCTTCTGGCGTAGCAACACTTGGTTCACCTAACTCCTTCCAGTAATCATACCTAATATGTACAGCATAGTCTGGAATAGGCAAGAACCCCCATCCACTGCTTAAATAGTATATTTTACCCTCTTTGTCTGTAAAACGATTCAATATCTCACCATATTTATTAGACAATTCACTATCTGATTCTATATATTGAGACAGCTCTATTGCCTTACCAAGATCAGCCCACTTTTTTGCTTCTTGTAAACTTAACCCTGTAATGATATCCGGATATTTGTTTGAAGCCAACATCAAATTCAAACGTTCATTGGAATCCGTATCATAGACGATTTTATTAAGCTCAACATTAAATTCTTTCAATAGATAATCCCTCATTGCCTTTGTCTCTTTTTCAGTTTTATCAGGATTTTGAGCAGAAGCATAGAAATGGGATATTTGGATAGTCTCATTAGGTATTTCCCATCCGAACATATTTTTTTCAAGCTCTTCCCTATCACTCATATTTTTCTCTTCACCTGTTTTATTCACAGCTTTTTCCTTATTACAACCCACAAACAATGTTGTAGCAAAAACAAAACATAAGGTTAATACTAAAATTTTTTTCATCTTGTAAAACCTCCTCCTTTTTTTATATCTTTACTTTTTTATTATAAAATTTGCTATGTCTGATTACAGTCTCCTATTTTTTGTTTTAGTGGAATTTCTTTCGATATTGGAGGGGAGTCATTCCTTCATGCTTTTTAAATAGTTTATAAAAATATTTATCATCATTAAAACCCACTTGATATGCTATCTTATATATTTTATAATCAGTTTTTCTTAATAACTCTTTTGCCTTAGTTACTCTAAGATTTTGCAGGTAATCAATAAAATTTATACCTGTTTCCTTTTTGAAAAGAAAACTTATGTAGGAAGTATTCATATCTGTATATTTTGCTACTGTTTCCAATGTAATATTTTCAGCAATATGCTCGTCCAAATACCTTAGGATGCGACTAATACTAGGTTGATAATCCACTTTTTCTGTTGAACTTGGGTTTGAAAATACTGTAGACTTTATTTTAAAGACAAACATATCCAATGAGTCACTTTCAACATATAATTGGTCGATATCAACTTCATTTGTGATAATATTTTTAACTACATCTTTTAAAAGTTTCTTAAAATAATATGGAGCATAGTCCATTACCTGCAATTTTATCTTATCCAATGCTTTTGAAAAGTATATACTTCCCTCTTTATATGCATTTATGAGCATTTCTTTATAATAATGACTTGTTGGTATATCTTTTTGCAACCACTTAGCTAACTCTTTATAATAAAATATTTTTTCATTGCTGTATAAGCGAAATTCAAGACTATAAGATGCATCATAATAGCTCTGTCTTACATCTTTTAGGTGATTAATTGAATTGCTAATACCCATTTTGCATATTGCCTGATATTCCTTGATGAAATTATCCAATATTCTTGAGTTAATAACCACTAATAATCTGTTCTTATCTATAGGGAAACATGATAAAACATTATCATGCCTTAATTTTATATGGGTATTATCATATCCTTCGTTAAAGTGCATAATTACTAGATGATAATCTGCACTAGGATATGCCACCTTGAACTTATTATTATTTTTTTCTATATGATTCATTTGATGAATAGATTCTATAAGAGACTTGAATAAAAGATTACGATAATCAATGTTCTTAATATCAATAGTATTAGAATTTTCTTTTACGTTATATATAGTAGATATTAGAATCTTCTTGAGGTATTCTGTATCAATGGGTTTTTTATGTAGTCAACAACCTTATTACGTATTGCACGTTGAGCATAATCAAAATCAGTATATCCACTAATGATAATAAAATGGACTTTGTCACCTATACTTCTTACATATTCAATGAAGTCAAGTCCTGTTATTTCACCCATTTTTATATCAGTTATTACAATATTGGGTCTATGTTCTAGATATAAAGTAATTGCTTCATCACCACTTTCCGCTTCTAGAAAAACTTCAATTGGTAAATGCATTTTTTTAATTACTTTTATTAATCCTCTACGAATATTATTGTCATCTTCAACAACAAGCAGACGCATTCTATCACCTACATTCATATTATTATTTTTAGTATAAATCTTAAGACTGTATAATTAAGTGTTGATTCTTTAGATTTAGTGGAATATATTTGGATTATAAAAGCTGTACCCATGTACAGCTTAGCTAATAACCGGCAATTTAATTACTACACGCAATCCTTTCTCTAATTGTATAACCTCTATACCGTAAGCTTCTCCAAAGTAAAGTTTTATTCTCTTTTGAACATTAATCAAACCGATGCTGATATTCTTGTTATATTTCATTTCTAATAAGCTGTTTTTTAATTCTATCAATCTGTCGTTATCCACACCAAGTCCATCATCATCTACAGTGATTTGTAACATCTTACCGTCCGTTTTTATACCCATCGTAATATTCAAATCATATCCACTGTTGAATCCATGAATTATTGAGTTTTCTAGGATAGGTTGTAATATCATATTTATGATTTTTAATGATTCTATGTTTTCATCTACATCAACCTGAAAATGAATTCTATTATTATGAGTAATATTTTCTACTGTGATATAGTTCTCTACTGTCTTTATTTCATCTTTTATGGTAATAAGGTCTTCTGAACTATGGTTCTTAGAACGAATCAACTGTCCAAGTGCCATTAACCCTGAAGATATTTCCTCTTCGTCATTAATCTCTGCTAGCATTCTTATACTTTCTAGGGTATTGTAAATAAAATGTGGACGAATCTGTGATTGTAAGGCGAAAAGCTCGGCTTGCTTTCTTTCAATTTCAGATACATATACTTTATTGATTAAATCTTCTATTTTAGTTGCCATGATATTGAAGTCATTAGCCAACATATCAATCTCATCTTTTCCTTTAACAGGAATATGTATTGAAAAATCTCCTTTTTCTACTTGCTTTATTGCCTTTTGTACAGAAACAATTCTACTGGCAAAACTTCTTTGAAAGATGATTGCAAGTCCTATGATAATGATTACGAATCCAGATAAAAAATACACTATATTTTTATTAACAGGTATTAGATTCTTGATTTCCTTTTCAGGTATAATTGTTATAAGATAACTTCCTGTGATGTTAGCTTGATTAAAAAATGCTTCGTAATCTATATCTTCATAATTGAAATGGTAAATACCTTTTTCATTTTCTTGTAAAGCTAATATAAATTCTTGGTTAGTTCTTAGATAATTTAATATTGGGTCATCCTTTAGAAAACGATTAAGTGGAAAGTCATAGATTGTTATATAACCTGATTTGCTGATAGAATAATCTTTTAAACTGCTAAAAAGTATGTTAGTACTGATCTCAAATTCAATAAGTGCTTTATTATCTCCTATTTCATACCAGTAAAACAATGAATATACATAACCATCACTTGAATTTACTTTTAGATAATCTCTGTGTCTATGCATCTTATCCCAATAGGTCTGGTATAATTGTTGTTCTTGTACTTCCTCTGGAAACCAACCTTCTTTCATATATTGATTATAATTAAAGAAATACCCTACATCATGAATATGTGTGTTGGTTGTAAACATATTTATCCTGCTTATTTCGTTATTAGATTTGACTATCCAATCTAATAATGGTTCAACTGTATTACTATAGTTATCAGTGTACTCTTTATCACTGTATGTACTGGCACTCCTAATGAATTCATTCAAAGTACTATTAACAGAAATACCTAGTATAATACTTTCCATATGAGCAGTAGTTTCATTTAAACTAGTTGACTCACTATCCAATATCTCAAATACAAAATTAGCAGTTTGCTGATCTAAGGTCTTATAGAACTGGTCATAAATGAAAGCAGCACTAACTATAATGAATAAACAGATAATGACTAGATAACTAATCAGTAATTTGGTACTGAATCTTTTAACTCTAAACATAGCAATCACTCATTTTTTTATCCCACCCTTTGATATATTATTTTTTTGAGTATAATTATGTAAGTTTAAAAGTCAATATATTATTATAACATAATAGTTTTTTTAAAAATTTTATTTGATGATAAAATAACTAAGGATAATTAAAAATATATTTGACATTAAATAATCAAATAATAAAATAGATGTATCTCAAATTTCTTAATGAGATACATCTATTTTAAGTTTATAAATTTATGACAATATTATCAATACACTTTTCAAGAAAAGTTACCTCTGCCTCTTTTCACTCTTCACAATTAAAAAATATCTTAGACAAATCATTATTTAATATATTTTGAATTTCATAATTAGCTAGAGGTAGATAAGTTTTCATATATTCCAAATAACCAGTTTGAGTTTGATATTGGTAATCTGTTCCGAATACAATATTATCTAATCCCCATTCTTTCAACATCCTAGCTAGTTTTTTTAAATCTTCTTCAGTTGTTACATCCAATCCTAATTCTTTTTCTCTATCAGTTACAATTACTCCTGAAATATCAAAATAAATATTTTCTTTTTTTAGATAAGGGTTTGAATTATATTTTTCAATAAATGTAGCAAATACTTCTTTAGCGGATCTATCAAAACTACCCCATCCCCCCAAATGAGCAATCTGTAGCTTTAAATTAGGAATTTCAGATATTACATTATCTATTAATATCTCAGCATCTTCCTTTCCAAACTCTGGACTTCTACTTCTGAAATGTAATAAAATAGGGATTCCTTTTTCTGAAACATGTGTGAACAATTGTTTTATTTTTATAAGATGCTCTGGATTCCTTAAATCAACATCAGAATTTGTAAAATGTAACTTTAACCCTGATAATCCTAATTCATCATAACATCTATCAATCTCACTTATAGCATAATCTTTTAAAGGATTAACACTAAAAAATCCTATTAATCTGTCAGGATATTTTGCAACTTCATTAGCTAAATAATTATTCTCTTTTTTAACATTCTCATATTCATTAGAATCTTGAACTTGATCCATACCATAAATATAACTATTAGATAGTACAAAAGCTTTATTCATATTTGCTTCATCTAATAAAGATACTATTTTTTCACCTGAAACTTCTTCAATAGGAATATCAATATATGTATCAGTACCCAACAATGTTTTAAATACTTCTGAGAATTCCTCACTCATCATATGTACATGATGATCTGTATAAGCATGTAACGGTTTTGGATTACAGTTAGTATCATGAGCATAAGTCACAGTATTGTTAATATTAGTAATTAATAAGATTAGAATAAGTAAAGCAATATTTTTCTTCATTATATTTTCTCCTCATCATATAAATTTTATATGATAATACTACACAGAAATTGTTTTGTAAATACAATAACAAATAATATATAGCATATAATAAATATTTTATTATTTTATAAAGTATATTTGTTTTTTTCAAAACAATGTAATTGTTCATAATTAATTAGCCGTTTCCATCAATTATTTCATATGCTTAAAAAGCATAAATTAATTGCTATTATATTAAAAATAATAAACATTAAAACATTGTACATAATTACATAAAATAATGGTAAAATATAGTTTTATAGGTAAATAATACTACTTTAACTTCAAATTAAAATTATAAAAAATTACATAAATAATTTTAAAGGAGGATTTTTATGAATAATCAAATTTACGGATATGTAAGAGTATCTACTAAAGATCAGAATGAGGAACGTCAGGTAATAGCCATGAAAAATTTTGGATTGTTAGCTGATCGGATAGTAATCGACAAACAGTCAGGAAAAGATTTTAATAGACCCGGATATAAAAAGTTGTTAAAAAAACTTAAACCAGATGATACTCTAGTTTTAAAAAGCATTGATAGGTTAGGTAGAAATTACGAGGAAATACTTGAACAATGGAGAATTATTACCAAGGAAAAATGTGCTGCTATAGTAGTCTTAGACATGCCCTTACTAGATACAAGAAAAGAGAAAGATCTTACAGGAGTACTAATTTCAGATATCGTTTTGCAATTGCTTTCTTATGTAGCACAGACAGAAAGAGAGAGAATTCGCCAAAGGCAAGCAGAAGGAATTGCAGCAGCAAAAGCACGAGGAGTAAAATTCGGACCACCACAACTAGAGATGCCAAAAGAGTTTTTTAATCTGAAAAAGCAATGGAAGGAAGGAAAAATATCAGCTAGAAAAGCTGGTAAAATATTAAATATAAGTTACCAAACATTTTTACGTCGTGCAAAACAATGAAATGGCAAAATTTGCCACATAATGTAGACATTAAGTATCAGCTGTGATATACTAAAAAAGGGTATAAAATAATCTGTTTTGTGATAAAATTCAATCAAATTCGATATTATTTTCGATGAATTATCCTTTAAAAACTATGTAAACATATTTCGACTTATTGATACACTATTTCTACTTTGTGTAACAAAAGATTATTTATACCTCTTTTTAGATATAACTATTTATAGTTTTATGCGAAGGAGGGCAGTTTATGAAGAAAACGACTAAACCAAAGGAATTATTGGAGGTTATTGCAGAAAGGTTGCATTGTGATTATATATCAGATCTCCAATTAAAAAAGTTTCACAAATACTTGCAATTCTATCTACCTTTACCAGATGAGTTTAGTGAATACGAATGGAATGACGCAGTAGAGTATATTATTGGTATTAAAACAGACAAATTAAGTTCCAAAGAATCATATTTACTATTAAAGAATTTCTCGAAAGATCCGTCTGGACTGAATAAAGGGATGGTGATAAGATGCAGATCATCATAATGCATATGATTGATATAGACTTTGATAGTAAACAAAATTCTAGATTACCACACTGTGTCAATAATGAACAATTAATAGAAAAAATGCATTATGATAGAGAAATCTTCAATCTAAAACAAAAATTCAAAAAACAAAGAAAAACCATACCAAATAGTATCCATAAAAAAAATGCTGTCAAGAATTATAGATTTGGTTCAAAATTTTCTAAAACAGTCTAAATTATGATTACTATTCAGAGCCAACCCAAACAGAGCTGATTAAGTTTATCTCATTTAATCAGCTTTAGATATATTATTTAATAACATGGTCAAGACTTCCATTATTTATTAATAATCATATTAAGCTCTTCTTTGATTCCACAAAGAAGGCGCACACCCCATACACTTCTTGAACTGCTTAGAAAAAGAATACTGATTAGGATAACCTAGATAATTAGAAATCTCTTTTACGCTCATTTCAGTTTCCTCTAGTAAAAATGTTGCATACCTTATTTTAGACTTTATTATATATTGATATGGTGATATTTTGTATTGCACATTAAAAAGCCTTGTAAACTGTTTTTTTGATAGATTAGCCAACTTAGCTAAATCATCAATAGTAAACACGCTACTAGGATTCTCATCTATGTAGATTTTAACACTTTCTATTCTACTGTCTTTTTTATACTCCTTATCACATTCATAATCATTGACCAATTCATAAAATATCTGGGTCATTATACTATTACACATTTCATCTGATAAGTCACTGTCACCATTAGCTATCTGATATAATCTCTCAAATAGTTTCTGATACTTAATAATATCATTAGCATGAAAAGCATATGAAAAAGGATGTGAGAAGTAATTTTCTCTCTGGCATAAAGTTTTATTATCATATAATCCGAATCTAATAGGCATAATAGAAGGCAAATTAGATTTATCAGGTATTGCACTATGGGGAAAGTCATTACTAACAAAGATAACCTTACCTCTTTTCAATTGCTCTTCCTTACCATTAAGATAATAATAACCATTACCACCTTTAATAAATATTATATGAAAATCTTTATTTCTTCTATTGTCTTCAATTTTCCATGTCAAAGGTACTTCATCAATATTATAAGCGGTATGTATTTTAAAATGGTATTTGTAAGGTACCTCACTAAATATGCTTTTAATATTTTCTATTGGATTATCAGTGATTATATCCTTCTTTAACATATAATTCATCCCTTTTGATATTTTTGAATTTTAATAATTCCTAATTATCACATAAACTTATTATACATTGATAATAAACATTTTCAATTAAAATATAAAATAATACTTAGCAATAAGCAACCGTTATAAAAAAATATTACTTTTCTATGGAATAGGATATAAAAATAGATGATACAATAACTAAATATCATATCATCTATCATGTAGGTATTCCTATGATAAATCCAAATAAAATAACCCATCCTAGATCAGCACTTACTATCTCGGCTACGGCTACAGGTCCAGGAGTTGGTGGTATGAAAGTATGTGTTACAGCTAAACTAGCTAATAGTGGTATACCATAAAATAGAACTGTTGTATTTGACATCGCTTATGTCCTGTCCTTAATCTACCTTCTAGATAATTTATCTACAGTCCATATATCCACCCTTCATAGGGGATACCGCAAGGGCTGTATATGCTCCTAATGCTCCTTTTGTATATTTAGGTGCTGGCTTTTGCCATTTATCTTTTCTCATTCTTAGAATTTCTGTCATTTCTTCTTCAGATTTTTCTACTCCATTTACTCCAATAATGCTTAAAACTCTGTTTGGAATATCTATCTTAATCAAATCATCTTTTTCTACTAGTGCTATTGGTCCACCTTCTGAAGCTTCTGGTGAAACATGACCTATGGCTGGTCCTCTTGTTGCTCCTGAATATCTACCATCAGTTATTAAAGCTATTGATTCTACTAACTCCTCATCTGATGCAATGGCTTCTGTTGTATAGAACATCTCAGGCATACCTGTACCCTTTGGTCCTTCATATCTGATGAATACAGCATCACCAGGTTGTACTTCTTTTGTTAGAACCGCTTTTATAGCTTCTTCTTCACTATCAAAAGGTCTGGCTTTTAGAATTACCTGCATTAGTTTCTTGGATATTGCAGAATGTTTCACCACTGCTCCTTCTGGCGCTAAATTACCTTTTAAAATAGCAATGGCACCCTGAGCTTGAATTGGATTATTTTTATTCTTGATAATCTCTTCAGGCTTGATATTAAGTTCTTTCAAATATTCGTGACATTTTTCATAATATCCGTTTTTCTTTAATTCTTCTAAGTTTTCGCCTAGAGTTTTACCTGTTACTGTAAGAACATCTAAATGTAAATATTCTTTAACTTGTTCCATTACTCCTGGCACACCACCTGCATACCAGAAATACTCTCCTGGATAAAATCCACTTGGTCTTATATTTAATATATAAGGTACTCTTCTATGGATTTCATCAAATAATTCTGGTGCAATATCAATTCCAACTTCATGTGCTATTGCAGGAATATGAAGTAAAGTATTGGTAGAACCGGCTATTGCAGCATGAATAACAATTGCATTTTCAAATGCTTCTTTAGTCAATATAGTTGATGGTTTCAATCCCAACTCAGCTAATTTTAGAGCATGTTTACCTGCTCTTACGGATACTTCTTCTATCTCTTCTCCCACTGCTGGGATTAATGATGTCCCTGGTAATGCTAAGCCTAAGGATTCTGCCATTATCTGCATAGTACATGCTGTCCCCATAAAAGAACATGCTCCACAACTTGGACATGCATTATGCTTATAATAAGTATATTTTTCTTCGGTTATTTCATTTCTTTGATACATAGCACTATAAGTACCAATCTGCTCTAATGTAAGTGTATCAGGACCAGCTTTCATGACTCCACCTGGTAATATTACTGATGGCACATCCAATCTAGCAATAGCCATTAAATGTGCTGGCACGGATTTATCACAACTTGCAATGAATACACCTGCATCAAATGGTGTAGCCTGATATTGTATCTCAATCATATTGGCTATCATTTCTCTAGATGCTAATGAATAGTTCATTCCATCATGTCCTTGGGCTTCTCCATCACACATATCTGTTACAAAATATTTTGCTGGACGTCCACCTTCTTCATATACACCTTCACATACACCTTTTACCAGTTTATCTAAATGCGCACTTCCTGGGTGACTGTGCCCATAACTGCTTTGAACAAAAATCTGTGGTTTATCTAATTCTTCTACTTTCCATCCAGAACCAATTCTAAGAGAATCCAATTCTGGCGCTAATGATCTTAATTCTTGACTCTTTAACATTTCAACTCCTCCAGTTGTATTACAACTTATTTAATTGTTATTTATCAAATCAAAGTTCAAACTTTAATAATTGTACACTATGCACAATTTGTATTACAAGTTCATTATAAAACACTAATATTTTTCTGTCAATCCCTATTTTGGATAATTTTAGCACTTATTTGTAATACAATTTAACCAATCCCCTACTTTATATTTGTTATACAACTTATCAGTATTAACAGCAATCTATTTCAATGGCGGGATAAATCAACTACAACTTATACATTGGTTTATAATTATAACTTTACTTAAACATAAAAAAAACAGCATATGATATCATTTATCATATACTGCCCTTACTTATACTTAATCAAGGATTTTCAATAACCGATTAATCAATCCTAGTGTTTTTAATATCCTCTATAGTTCTTTCTATATGTCTTCTCATATATATTGTTGCTAATTCTTCATCTCTATTCTTTATGGCTTCAAGCATCATTTTATGTTCTTTTATACCGCCACCTGGTCCTAATTCCTTATACAATCTCTTTTGATGATATCGTAATATCTCTCCCAAAACCTCACTAACCTTTTTTAAGATTGAATTATTAGCACCTTCAACTATAAGCATATGAAACTTAAGGTCTTCATCTGTAAATCTTTCTTCATCTTGCTCATATTTAACCATTCTATGGTAGCATTCTTCCAGCTCTTCTATTTTATCATCAGTACATCTTTTAACACATAATCCCATACTTTGCGTTTCAAAGATAAGTCTGAACTCTAATATTTCCATATAGTTATCTCTATCTAGTGTAAGCATGGGTATAAGAGAATTAAAATATATTGATGGCTGCAAATCATTGACATATGTTCCTCCACCCTGCTTTTTACTTAATATATTCAGAGCCGCTAATTTCTCTATAGCTTCTCTTACTGATATTCTACTAACATTCAGTTCACTGGCAAGTTGTGTTTCTGACATAATTTTTGTACCTGAAACCCATTTGCCGCTTATTATGTTTTCTTTTATTGTTCTAAAAACAATATCACTAGCTCTTTCTTTCATTACGATTTCCTCTCTTGTGTATTAGGAATACTATACATATAAAATTTTATTTACATCTTTATAGTATCATCCATCAATAAATAATAATATACATCTAATATTATATCATACAACAATATTTTTCACACAATCCTTTTTTCAATTAACAATAATAAATCATAAAAATGTCCCTTTTTAACATTCTAATCATCCCTTTTGATATTTCAATAAACAAGATAAGTTGTTAAAATCATTTCTATAAGACAATTTACACTAGCTATTTAATAACAAAATAAGGAGAGGATTATTATGAAACCGAACATATTGTTTTTCTTAACTGATGATCAACGATTTGATACTATTTCTGCTTTGGGAAATAAAGAAATTCATACACCCAACCTAGATAAATTGGTAAGTAATGGGGTGACTTTTACACATGCTCATATTCCATGTGGAACCAGTGGAGCTGTTTGTATGCCAAGCAGGGCTATGTTACATACTGGAAGAACTCTTTTTCACATAGAAAAAGAAGGACAAAATATACCTGATAATCATATTACATTAGGTGAACATCTAAAAAATCAAGGCTACCAAACATTCGGAACAGGAAAATGGCATAATGGAGTTAAGTCATATGCAAGAAGTTTTACTTGTGGAGATAATATTTTCTTTGGTGGAATGGATGACCATTGGAACGTTCCTCTAAATCATTACGATCCAACAGGTAAATATGAAGGTAGATTAAAAAGAACATATAGTTTTATGACTTCTAATCAAACTCGTATATCCATAGGCGATCATGTTGAAGCAGGCAAACATTCTAGTGAGATTTTTTGTGATGCATCAATAGATTTTCTAAATAATTATGATAGTGTTGACCCATTTTTCTTATACATTGCTTTTATGGCACCTCATGATCCACGAACCATGCCAGAAAGATTTATGAATATGTATGACCCTGATGATATATCCCTACCAGATAATTTTTTACAAGAACATCCTATAGATTATGGTATTAAAGGAATAAGAGATGAAATACTGACACCTTACCCACGTACTGAAGAAGCCATTAAAAAACATATTGCAGAATACTATGGTATGATAAGCCATCTTGATCATGAATTAGGCAGAGTTATAACCGCTCTTGAAGAAACAGGTCAGTATGATAACACTATAATAGTCTTTACTGGAGATAACGGACTTGCTCTAGGTCAACATGGATTGATGGGTAAACAAAGTTGCTACGAACATAGTATACGAGTCCCATTAATATTTTCTGGTAAAGGAATACCCACCAATGAAAGAAGGGATTCCTACGCTTATCTGCTTGATATATATCCTACCCTATGTGATTTAGCTGGTATTGATATCCCTGATACAGTTGAAGGTAGAAGTTTATTAAGCTCAATTCAAGATAATAATCATATAACAAGAGAAAATCTATATTTTGCATATACAGATACAATAAGAAGTGTAAAAGACGAAAGATACAAGCTTATAGAATACGTCAGTGGAAACTCTAATGAAACTCAACTTTTTGATTTGATAGATGACCCATTAGAAATGAATAATCTTTATTCTGATAAAAACTATGAAGACATAGTAATCAAACTTCGTAATGAAATTTTTAAGTATAGAGATAATTGGGATGATGTTTCAAGTCATGAATCTGGTGAATCATATTGGGAGAAATATGAAAAGTTAAACCATTAAAATACCCATTTTATTAAAGTTATAGCTGCTAATTATACTTCGTTATAATATATGGAAAAAAATAAAAATTAACAAAAAAATAAGCACTCTATAGTACTCATGTTACATGTACTATGGAAGTGCTTTATATTCTTTCTTAACACAATTTTATATTTAAAGTTATTACCTTATAAGCAACCATAACGAATAGTTAATTTTATCTCTTAGGTCTGCTACGATTTCCGTCATGCAGATAGCCACTTAGAAGACACCATATTCCTATTCGCTTGACCCACTAGAAAATTTCTTTGGGAGCGACCCCTTATCTTTTAGAATAAGACTAGTATAAGGCTGGTTTGTGTTGAAAATTGTAAGAAATATTATATTATATCTTCAAACAAAAATCAAGTGTAAATATTGACAAAAAAGAAATAATTTTCCATTTTATTTTATGTATTCTAACAATGCTGTATAATTCTTCTTCCCATCCTCATAACCATGATTATAGAACTCATTAAGCTTTTCCACACTTTTTTCAAATCTAGAAACAGGAGGAAGTGTTGGACGCATAACAAAAATATCTCCCTTTTTCTCAAGTTCATCTATATAATCCATTGTTTTGTTATATACTTTATATCTATTTTCCAAAGCAGATATGAATTTTGGATAAGCCGAATATTTTCGTTTGCACAATCTTAACATAGTTTTTGAAGGTGCTTTTTTACGATAGCCCTTGTTTCTTGTTAAAATAACTATAATCTTTTTATTTCCCAGCTCCATTGCTCTATCTATAGGTACAGAATCAGCAATACCCCCATCAAGATATGGAGTATCATTAATCCATACCATAGGTGCAATCAAAGGCACACTACTGGAAGCTCTGCATATGGACATAAGTTCTTCTTTTTTATGAGGTTTCATATACTCTGCTTTTCCACTTACACAATTAGTTGCAACTATTTCACAATCTGTATCAGAATCAAGAAAAGCATCATAATCAAATGGAAATACTTTATTAGCAAAATCATCAAATAATAAATCCATATCTATCAATTTGCCTTTTTCCACAAGCTTTCTAATCCCATAATACACATTTTCTTTCTTAGTAATAATCATACAATCCTTAGATCTTCCAATTTGTCCAGAAATATAATCCACACAATTACATGAACCTGCTGAAACCCCTAATATATTGGACACCTCTAATTCCTGCTCCATAAAGTAATCCAAGATACCTGCTGTATATACGCCTCTAGTAGCGCCACCCTCTAACACCAATGTTGCTTGATACATTACATAATACACCACCTTATAATTACATACTAATGATTTTGACTTATAAACATTGTTATAATTATAATACAAAACATTTATTTTTTCAATTATCTTGTAATTCAACAAATCCTAGGCAACATGCTATTACTTAAAGCATACAACCTTCTTTTACCTCCTATGGTAGTTCTTAAACAAACTATCCCTTTTGATTTATCCACTACTCTTCCGATTAATACAGCATCTTTTCCATTTTCTAACTTATTTATTGTCTTGACAATCTTCTCCCCATAACCTTTTTCTGAAATCAATATCATCCTGCCTTCACAAGCCAAATAATAAGGGTCTAATCCTAATATCTCTGTCACACCTTTTACTTCATCAGCTATAGGAATACTATCCTCCTCTAATAAAATTTCTATTCCCTGTTCTTCTGCAATCTCATTAAGACTAGTAGCCATACCTCCTCTTGTTGGGTCTCTCATCATTTTCACATGTGGCAAAAACTTCTTAATCCCTACCAAAATATTAGTAAGCGAATCACAATCACTCTTGATATTACCTTGTATATTAAGGTCATATCTTCTAATTGCTATAGCCGTGCCATGCTCCCCAATACCACCTGTAATTATTATCTCATCACCTATACCAATAGGATCAGGATTATAATTGTCATAGATACTTCCTATACCCGATGTATTAATGAAAATGCCATCTACACTACCTCTATCAAGAACTTTTGTATCACCTGTCACAACCAACGTATTTGTTTTACTGCAAACTTCCTGCATTGAACTGACAATCCGTTCCAATTGTCCTATATCAAATCCTTCCTCAATTATAAAACCTGCACTAAGATATAAGGGCTTAGCTCCACTAACTGTCAAATCATTAATAGTCCCGCAAGCTGCTAATTTTCCAATATTTCCACCTTTAAAAAAAATAGGTTTAACAACAAAGCTGTCTGTCGAGTATGCCAATCTTCCTTTACTCATTTCAAAAATTGCCGAATCTCTTCCTTTCAGCAATATAGGGTTACCAAAATATCTGTAAAAAATATCATTAATCAGCTTACTAGTATGAATTCCTCCATCCCCATGACGAAGTTGAATGGTTTTACACAAGTTACCCCTCTTTTCTATATCTATAATAAATACCACAAGTACCTTCTGACGAAACCATGCAAGGTCCTACAGGATGCTGTGGTGTACATTTGTTACCAAAAAATCTGCATGAAGTAGGTATTTCCTTCCCCAAAAGAATATCTTTGCATATACAATTATCCTCTATGACTTTTGGTAAATCGCTAAAACTGAAAACTTTCTTTGCATCAAATTTTTCATATTTCTTATTTATTACCATTGCAGAATCAGGAATAATTCCAATACCTCTCCAATTACCATCTTCATGTACAAAGACTTCCTCTAATATTTTGCAAGCTGTTTCATTTCCTTTTTCTTTTACACATCTCTTGTATAAATTTTTATCATGATTATGTATCTTACCTTTACACTGTTGTACTATGAAATAAATACCGCTGATTATATCTATAGGTTCAAATCCGCTTACTACAGTTTTAATATTATTATCATCACTAATGAATGAAAAATAATCCGCACCTTTTATTACAGCAACATGACCTGGACATATGATACCATCTATACATTGATTCTTATCCTTAAGTATTTCTTTCAATATTGGTTTCATTAATTTCAGACTGGTCAAGAAGAAAAGGTTATTTATATTTTCTTTTTTTGCCTTCATGACCATTTTCCCAATCAAAGGAGCTGTTGTTTCAAATCCTACAGCTAGAAAAACCACTTTCTTATTAGGATACTCCTTTGCCAACTCAATACTCTGGATAGGAGAATAAACAATCCTTATATCCTTCCCTTTTGATTTTTCCTCAGACAAGCAAGATTCTGTACCTGTTACCTTCATCAAATCCCCAAAAGTGGCGATTATCATATCTTCTTTTTGGGACAAGGATATAGCCATATCTATATATCTCTTATCAGTAACACATACTGGACAGCCTGGACCTGAAACCAATTTGATACGATGGGAAATTATTTCCCATATCCCATATTTAGCTATACTCTGAGTATGTGTACCGCAGATTTCCATAATTACAACATCACTCTCTACATCTTTATTTATTTCTTGAACCATTCTGGCTATTAGTTGTTTTTCATTCATACCCATCACATTCCTCTAATAGATAGCTCATTATTCTCTGTAATTCAACATACCCATCTTTATCAATCTTTTCAATAGCAAAACCGGCATGTACCAAAATATAATCACCGATTCTAGGTGATTCAATAAGTTCTATGTTCACCCTTTGAACGACTCCTAGATACAAAACATCTCCATAAGCTCCTTCAATTGATTTAATCTTTGCAGGAACTGCTAAACACATTTTTACTTCCCTCCTCCAAACTTATCATCTTCTATTGCTATTTGTCCTAAAGATAGTCCCCCATCATTGATAGGAATCATTTCATTAAAATATGTATTGTAACCTGAACCCTTTAACCTTCTATATATTCCACTCAATAAATATGAATTTTGGAAAACTCCTCCACTCAAAACAACATCAACAATTCCTGATTCCTCAGATAATCCATCTACCATATTTATTGTAAAATCAATTACAGTATTATGAAATTTGCTACTTATAATAGGTATACTAATTCCTTGTTCCATATCATCAATAATCCCTTGTATTATTTTGCTATAATTTATAAGCCACTCACTGTTAATATAATCTATATCATAACTATATAATTGAGTAACACCAGGTTCTGTATTGTTTTCTAATATTATTGGGGCTTCTCCATCATAGGTATTGTAATTACATAATCCAATAAGTGCAGAGATTCCATCAAAAAAACGTCCCATGCTAGATGATTGGAAACAATTAAAATCGGAATTAAGAGCTTCCTTCAGTAATTGTATCCTATCTCTATTAACCCCTTTAATGTATTTCTCAGGTTCAATTCCTGAACTAACTAAAAAACTAACCCCACTCCGCAAAGGTTCTTTTACAGTAATATCTCCGCCTTGTAATGTCACATATTTGAGATGGGCTGCTCTCTTATAACTTTTCCTGTCACCTATAAGAAATTCCCCTCCCCATATAGCTCCATCATAACCAAGTCCTGTCCCATCATAGATTACACCAATGACCTTTTTATTTATGTTATGTTCTACCATGCAACTTAGCATATGTGCATAATGGTGCTGTACGCCTATACTTCTAATGGACTGTTCATGGGCATATCTTGTTGAGTCATACAATGGGTGTAAATCATGAATTAATCTATCGGGTATTGTTATATATATATTCAGGATATTATCTATAGTTTTCTGATACCTTTCATATGTATCATAATCGCCTAAGTCACCAATATAGTTACTAATCACAGCATACTTATTTTTCAATACACAGATAGTACTTTTCTGCTGGCCTCCTAATGCCAATATTTCCTTATTACTATCCATTTTCACATGGTATGGAGCGTATCCTCTTGCAAGTCTAATTACCATTAATTTGTCTTCTATGACTTTCACGACAGAATCATCTATAGGCATATGTATTTCTCTATTATGAGTCAGGAAATAATCGCATATATTTCCCAATGATTTTATTGCTTCATTATTCTTATAAGCTAAAGGCTGTCCATTGAGATTACCACTAGTCATAACTAGATATTCTATAGATTCATCAAATAAAAGATAGTGCAATGGTGTATATGGCAGCATTATTCCTATATATCTCTGGTCAGATGCAATATTGGATGGAAGTATATTGGACACTCTTTTTTTTAATAAGACTATAGGTTTTTGTCTGCCTGTTAAAATTTGTTCCTCTTTTGTATTAATATAAGCTATCTTTTTGGCTGACTCAAGATTCTTAGCCATTATGGCAAGGGGTTTATTAGGTCTTTTTTTCCTAATCCTAAGAGTATTGATAGTATTTTTATTAATTGCATCACAGCATAAGTGAAATCCCCCTAATCCTTTTATACCGACTATTTTACCTTGTTTTATCATAGAGACTGCTGATTTTATTGGATTATCATATTTCTTCTTATTATCTGAGTCGATAAATTCAACCTGTGGTCCACACTCTTTACAACAATTGGGCTGAGTATGAAACCTTCTGTCACCAGGATTATTATATTCTTTTTCACATTCTGTACACATAGGAAACATTGACATAGTTGTATTCTTTCTGTCATAGGGTAACTCTTTAATAATAGAATAACGAGGACCGCATTGGGTACAGTTAGTAAATGGATATCTATATCTTCTAGACTCAGGATTCAGCACTTCTTTCATACATTCATCACAAGTAGCTATATCTGGAGATAGAAAGCATATGGTTGGAGTCATACTAGTACTAGGAAGTATGCGAAAATCTTCGTATCCTTTAACTTTACATGGTTTAATCTTTATTTTCTCAATATAGGCTATAGAAGGTGGATTATGGACGATATCTTTGATAAAGCATTTTATATGATTTTTTTCTCCTTCTATCATGATTACCACTGTAGATTCACAATTATTGACCCACCCTTTTAGGTTGTATTCAAGTGCTTTGTTATATACAAAAGGGCGAAATCCTACGCCTTGAACTATGCCCATAATCTGTATTTTATAACCTAGCAACTAATTTTCACCTTCTACTTTATATATTATTGCTGTCAAAGCTTCTATTTGTTTATGCTCAACATATATCTTTACCTTATCAGAAAGATATTCACCTATACTCACCCTCAGCTCTTCCATCAACGTATCTTCAGTAACATGGCTATCATGATTTACTACTACAGTAAGACTAGTTAATTTGTTGATGTTCTGTTCTTCACATAAGTTCTTAAGATAGTCTGATATTTTCTTGAACAAAAATGTATCATGCATTAATACTCCCCCTTAATATTTTATTAATTTCTTCTTTCACATTGTCACATATACACATGAATCCCCTTTGTAATATATCGCTTAACTCAAAACCATATTTAATTGTATTAATTTCTATACCAATGAAATACCCTTCAACTTTCTTACGATAAAGTGTCAAACCTTTTAATATACTCATCTCATGTTGTGAGTAACCGCTTCTATAATCGTCATCCAATTCTCTAATAGGACAGGTCGTTACATGACAAGGCTCATAGCCTAGATTGGTAGCATCAATTATTATAATGAAATCCCCGTCAACTATATAATCCATACAATAATCCATATCTGTTTCACCAATGATAATTTCTATCTCTTTTTTGATTAACCATTCTTCTAGCTCTTTTACTACTGAAATACCTACTCCATCATCCATCATGATAGGATTGCCGATAGCTATTATTTTCACATTCATTAGACTATCCTCATTTCTACCGCATTATATTGACCTCGTACATGTGTTGCACATGATACACATGGGTCAAAGGACCTTACGATTCTTCCAATCTCTACAGGATAATCTATATCTTCAATCTCAGTTCCTATAAGTGCATCTTCAATAGTACCTCTAATACCTTTTTCATCTCTTGGTGATAGGTTCCAGCCAGATGGTGTTATGATTGTATATCTTCTTGTTTTCTTATCGTCTATTAGAACCCAATGACCTAACGCACCTCTTGTTGTATCAATCAATCCTTTACCAGCAGCTTTTTCTGGAATATCATATATTTTCTGTTTACTATCTTTTAATCTAATACCTTCTAATAGTGATTCCATTATCTCAATGATCTTCTTAGCTTCCAAAGCTCTTGCTATGGTTCTGTCCATCAGAGATATACCTCTTCTGTAATATCCACCTAACCACATCCTTGCCAGAGGACCTACTTCCATTGGAAGACCTTTATATCTTGGTGCTTTTATAAAAGAATAAGCATTTTGTTTCCTTCGATTTGGTCTGTCATCCTCATACCATGCATAATAAACATTTTCCGTAATATTTTCTGGTCTGAATGCTTCTTCTCTGCCATTAATCCATACTTTTGGATATACATAGGTTCTGTCTTTTTCTTTGTATGTATCGAAACATCCGTAGGTCATCAGATTTTTATATCCTACTCCTTGATGAAAACATTCTGGATAATAGTAACCGACAGTCTCTACATCTTCTATCATCACGTTGACAACAAAATCCTTTATTTCCTCCAATATAGATTTTACTTTTATGTACTTTGAAATATCCATATTTCCTGTAGTTCCACCAACAAAAATACCATGGTTGTGAGGTGCTTTGCCACCTAGTTCAGCAAGCATTTGATGAGCTAATCTGCTGTACCTCATAGATACAAGATAATGTTCAGCAATTTCTTTATTTACTTTTTTAGGTAGTTTAAAGTTATTATGTGAAACAACGTATACAGGGTTGATATCTGGTCCTTTCACAAAATCAGGAAATGTATATTGATATATGTGTCTTATATGATTCTGTAAGAATTCACATCCATGCATAAAATCCCGAATCATCTTATCATTATCATCAACTTTTATATTAAGCGCTTCTTCTAGAGCAAGACTTGAAGCCATACTGTGAGCAGTAGAACATATCCCACAGATCCTTTCAGTAAAATAAACTGCATCTAATGGCGATCTCCCTTGAAGCATTTTTTCAAATCCTCTAAATAACATGCCGCTGCTCTTGGAATCAGAAATTCGATTATTGGTTATCTCAACTTGGATTTCTAAAAAACCGCTAATTCTTGTAACTGGATTAATGGTTATTCTTTTCTTCATTATTATTCTCACCTACTCCCCTTATCTAATTATATATATTCAAAACATGTACAAGTTATTATACTTAACACAAAATGTTATAAATATTTTATTAAAAGTCTATTATTAAATAAATCACTATTTAAACTCTATCAAACAAATATCAGTTTATTCTTATATTTTTTGACTTGTATTGATATTTTTATCCATATGTTATATAATAAATTGTTATATTTATCCAACAAATAACTACTTATAGGATATAATTTCTTGTTTATTTATTATCACTATAGTAGATATTTTATAGTCATTAGCAACGATATAGTTAGAAATAGAGGTTTTATAATGAAAAGATTATTAGCAGTAATTTTAGTTCTATCATTATTAAGTTTTGGTTCATATTCATTAGGAGCAAATAATAATATAAATAATGTAATTGTATTGATGTATCATCATATCTTACCCAAAAAGGATATGGTTGGTCCTTGGAAGAATAATAGTGCTGTTTTAGCTTTAGAGGATTTCCAGAAACAAATGATGTATTTATATGAAAATGGATATACTATCCTGACTCTTAAAGATTTTAAAGATTATATTTATGAGGATAAACCTATTCCCAGTAACAGTGTATTAATTACATTTGATGATGGATATAAGAGTAATTTTGAATATGCTTATCCCATTTTGAAGAAGTACAATTTTAAAGCTACAATATTTCTAATATCATCCCAAATCCAAAATTATTACGAGAAATTTGACCCTAAAAAGTTACAATTTTGTTCTATCGTAGAATTAGAAACTTGTAGTGATGTATTTACATATGGAGACCACACATATAATTTACATAGAAAAGATGGCGAAACGAATTTACCTTATATGAAATTTAAGTCATATGAAGATATTAAAAACGATATTACCATAAGTGAATCAATATTATCAAAATATATTGATATAGATACCAAAGCTCTAGCTTATCCATATGGAGCATATACAGATACTTCACAGCAAATATTAAAAGAAAAGGATTACAAGCTTGCATTCCTTACTGCTAAAGGGAAGGTAACCAAAGTTACTAATCCATATTATATTAGAAGATATGGAATCTCAGACAATGAAAATTTCTATTCATTATTTTAATAATAATAAAAATACAAAAGTGCTAAAATCAAGTTTTAACACATCTATAAAACTTAATTTAGCACTTTTTATATTTACAATAGATTATATTAAAATTAGTACCTAATGAATGGCTCCATTTTATCTGGAAACCCCTCTTGGGCACAACCTATACAAGGTGTATTAGCACCTATTGGCCAATTGTCAGTATTGTTCCACCGTCTTATTGGACAATCTGTCTTAGTTACTGGTCCTCTGCAACCTAGACGAAACATACACTCTTTATCCCCTAATTTCTTAGCGAATATTTTATTATCAAAGTAAGAACGTCTTGGACACCTATCATGTATCGTAACACCATAGAATATAATAGGTCTTCCTTGTTCATCTAGTTCAGGTTTCCCAAACAACATTAAATGTGCGATAGTACCAGTAATCCAATCTGGATTCCCTGGACAGCCAGGGAGATGAATAACTTCTTTCTCAACAAATTCTTTTACTGGCTTACATAATGCCAGATTAGGACTGGCAGCTGATATTCCACCATATGAAGCACAGGTTCCTACAGCTAGTATGTATTTTGCTTTTTCACCAGCATTTTTCACTGCATCCATTCCAGTTATATACTGTCCCTTGTATCTTGCAATCACATTATATAGACCGTTATCTTTTGTTGAAATCGCTCCTTCTACCACCAAAACAAATTCTGTCTCCAGAGTTTTTAGAAATTGTTCATATGCAGCTTCTCCTTCAGCAGCCATTAGACTATTACTGTACATGAGGTTAACCATTTCTTTCAAAAAATATACAGCATCTGGATTATACGCATTAAGTAAGGATATGATATTACCTGAACATCCTGTAGTTTCCAGCCATATGAGATTAATCTTATTCAGTTGTGATTTTTGTTCTGACACCATATCCATCAAAGTTCTTGCCATTCTGTTTTTAGTATCTATTATGGGACAATTGTTTACCCTTCTATTATTTTCCCCACGACCTCCAATTGAGTTAATACATTCTCACCACCATGACATTTATTAAACTCATCTGTTATATCTTTTCCTGCTATTACACCAAAATGAGTTCCACCACCCCAGCTTGGATTATAGGTTACATCATAGACTACACCATCTACTGCAATATAAGCAGGTTTACCTTTTTCTCCATTATATTCTTTTAATTCTTCTATGGTAAATGTCCTATTAAGTCTTTTTTCACTTGTCTCATTAATTGCTATATTCTCAAGAAATATATAACATTGTTCAAGTAACTTATTCAATACAAACAGTTCTTCTTCGATCTTGCTTACGTAATACATTTTATTTTCTATAAAAGGAGTCCTAAAAAATGAAATCCTGTTATCATTTATTTTCATACTCAGTTTATAGATTTCATCATGCAACACTTTAATATTAATAACAAACTACCTCTTATATATTTAAGTTTATATATATATATTCAATCTAATGACAAGTTAGTATTTTTACTTTAATTATGTTAAGGATATATAAAAACCTCTATATCTTCTTAATAAAAATCATATTTTGAAGTTATTAAATTCCTCATCACTAAATCCATAATAATCTTTTCTAACTTTATCGGAATATGCTTCAAATTCTTCTCTTTGATCCTCATCAAGTTTTTTAGAATATAGATTAACCATTACATCATGAGCTATATAATCTTCACTCATATCAACAAATCCAGCATCTTTTGTCCAAGTGACTTGGCTATCTTCTCCTCTAGATATTATCCCAGATACAACTTGAATCCCATCAATGATAACTATCATATATCTTTCACTTTTCTCAGAAAGGTATCTTTCAATCCTTCTGTGAGAAACGATGTCTTTATATGAATTGTTTTTACCAAAGTATATTCCTTTTACAGTAACTCCTCTTTTGATAGCAGCATCAAGCATGGCTCTCATATCATTTATTTCTTCTTCCCATATGGAAACAGCAATTCGCTTATTGGCTTGTGAGATCAAAGTGTTGACAAAATCAATAATCTTGTCCCTTCCTTTGATAACTATCAATTTATTATCATTTTGCTGTTCATAGTATACTTTTTTTGTGTATTCGTCTACGTTATTCAAAATATCATCAAAGTTGTTTTTTAATTTACCTATTAACAATTTTGGTTCAAGTGGATAATATTGTGTGGTGTCATTCTCTACTTGTTCAAATACAATCTGCTTATTTTTCAAGTTGTCCAATACTTCATATATTCTTGACCTTGGAATACCAGAATTCTTACTAAGAACATAGCCATTCACTGGATATTCTTCTAATAGATTGAGATAAGCTTTTACCTCATATTCGCTTAATCCCAGCTTCTTCATATCCTCTATAATCGATATTTTTTTATCCATGTAATCCACCTCTATTTATCTTCAATATGTTATTTTATATCTAATATAAAAACGTATGTACATTATCTCATATTCCATGAGAAAAACAAAGCTGTTAATTAAGTAAAAGAGTTATGAATGTTACTATAATGGAGCCTATAACAGGTATTATTATACCGCCTTTATACCATGCATATATAACACAGAAACCTATACCAACCAACGAAGCCTGTGGTAATTCTGGAGTAGCTGAAAATACTCCTGGAATAATTAATGCTCCAAGTGCTGTATACGGTATATACTCTAAAAATTTCTTTAGATTAGGTTTTATTTCATTATCTGACATTATTATAAAAGGTAATAATCTAGGTATGTACGTTACTATCATCATTCCTATAATTAAAATCATTATATTATTCATATTCTTTCACTTCCTGTTCTCTGAATAAATATACTCCTAGTAGTGACACAAGGACAATGGATATAACAATGCTCCATCCTTGAGGAATTATAAGAATATATTTACAAACTGTATTTGTTACACCTGATAAACATGCTAGAATTAATGCTTTGTTTGATTTCTTGACCTCAGGAATTAATATAGCGGCAAACATAGCATATAATGCGACACCCATACTTGCCTTGACTATATCAGGCAAAATACCTCCTACTATATATCCTAAAGCAGCCCCTCCTACCCATGAAAGATATGCTATGAATTCTAAAGACAGCATATACTCTTTAGTCAATGTTCCATGTTTAAAAGAACTTACTGAGAATGTTTCATCTGTTATACCAAATGCAATTAGTGGACTCCATTTCTTCATATCTTTTGTCAATCTTGAAGCTAGAGAAGCACTCATAAGCATATGTCTCATATTCACTAGCAAAGTAGTTACTATGATTTCTCCTATACCAGCACCTACCATTAATAGATTAAGGGCAATGAACTGACTTGCTCCTGCAAATACTAGTACAGAAAATAATATTCCCTCTAATAATGAAATACTGCAGGTTTTTGCTAATATACCAAATGTCATAGCTATAGGTACAAAACCTATTACTATGGGTAAACCATCAATAAATCCATTACTATAACTATATTTTATTCTTTCTCTTTTCATCTATATCACCTGCTCTTATAATATAGTAACTACCAAAATAACTACTATATAATTGATTAGTAATTATTATAGTAGCTACTAATAATTTTGTCAAGAATAATTACTTTTCACATAAAAAAATTAAGGTTTTATGATCTATAGTTATGGAAAATAATATTTCTTGATATTTTATAGTAATTAAGATACTATATTATTAAATAATCAATAACCAAATGTCATTTGTAACTGAATCTATATCTTGAAATTAAGATAAAGGAGTGGTAGTCAATGGATGTCCCTTTCTATTTAGGTATAATCTTTATCATAGTAATATATACGATATTTTTAATCATGGTTTACCGAGAAGTAAAATTAATGCGCAATCTAGGAAAAGTATTAATAAATTTCAAGTGGACTTTTAATTCTAATATAATATATTTATTATTAATTATCGCTTACATCATTATTAATACAGTTTTACGATTGAGTTTTTATGCAATACTATTTATCATACCTTTTATTTTCTATCTTGGAAAATTCGCTAGGAATCAAAAGTTTTATGAATCAGGCATAGAATCATACCACAAGATTTGCAGATGGGACAGAATTATTTCCTATGAATTGATATACTCTTCAGATAATGAGATCGTTGAAGGTGTCATCTTATATATGAGACCGTATAATCCTAATAAAAATGAAGAAATGGCAACCTTCTACTTTCCAGAAGATGAAACAGAAAAAGTAGTTGCTATTATGAAAGAAAATAATATAACTGAATGTATGTCAAATATTGACGATTAAATTTAATGGGGCTGTTGAAAAATCTATTTTCACAGCCCCTGATGCTTCTTCAAAAGAATCTATATCCCATCACTTATCTTTAGGTTCTATAAGACTTTCCATCTATAATATTATTTCTAGTTCATACTAGTTAAGCATGTAACGGCAATAATTGCATGTCTCTTCCTCCTTGTGTGATTTTTTATTTGTCAAAAAGAATAACTCTCTCCTGCCTTTAGCACATAGGTTTTAGCCTTTAACCCTTCTTTAAATACCTCTAATGCATAATCACATGTATCATGTGGTGATAAAAAAACTTTCTTGACTTCACATTCATTAATTGCTTTTATAGTTCTTTGAATATCTTCTCTATTAATACTTTCCCATGGTTTTTTACCTGTTCCAATTATCCTTTGAGCCTGAACGCCAATATAATTTCCTCGTCCCTTCTTAACTGGAAAGTGCAACCCACCTCCTATTGCATATATAGGAATATCTGATATTTTTCTTACCATGTCTATAATTATTTCTATCGTTGGGTGTCCACATCCTGTAAAAATAACTAATCCCTTGTCTTTTATATTAATGACTAAGGCTTGCTCTTGTGTCAAACCATAGAAAAACAAACTCCTAGCCAAAGGTCCTGTTGATACAATTCCTCCACTCAATTCTTGAGGTTTTTTAATATAATTTGATTTCATTGAAATTACATTTCCTTTTTCAGGAACATAGCAAGTTTTTTCTTTCATCTTATTACTCATTGTTTTTGGTAGTTTAATGTATCGCCCTTTTGATGCTTTCATTCCTCCGCAATGATCTGGATGAAAATGAGAAATTGCTAATGCATCAATATCATCAGAATGTATATCTAAGGCTTTTAGATTGTTTTCAAAAACATTTGTACTTGCCCCAAATCCAATATCATATAATAAATTCCCTTTATTGGTAGTAAAAAAATAAGAAACACCAGGTTCACCTTTATAACCTTGTTTTGCATAATATTCAACTATTACCTTAAGTTCTGCATACTCTACTTCTTGTAGCTGTATTTTGGACGCTTCTTTGATTTGTTTTTCATTATACTTAGCAGCTAATTCTTGATTTTGTATAAACTTTTTGTTCTTCATAAATAACATAGGCATTGTAACAGGTGTACTTAAAATAAGTGCAGGCCATAACAACGGATTTATTTTATAGCTCATGTTCATACCTCCATTTCAACTTTCTTTCCTGCATATTTACCAGGTGTTACATGATAGATCGCTTTGATATGATAATTGATGAAGGTAATATCTTTGCAATTTACCCCTCTATTCTCTAAATAGTTTTTATAACTATCCAATGTAACTTCATATCCGTTTAACTGTTCTGTTATCTTAACTCCCTTTATTTGATATCCTTTAATTTTATCCCACATTGTTATTGCAATCTTATGATTTGACAATTTATCAAATTCTTTTAAATCTTTGTCTTTTAAACCTATTATAAGCGTATCTTTTTTCATATTAAAAAACTTAATACTAAACACCTGAAGATAGTTTTCATCTCCTAAAAAAGCTGCAAAACACTTATTGCATGAATTTATATAATCAGCTATCTCTATTTTACTTTTCATCTTTTCCTCCTATATATTCTCAATCCTAAATTTATTCACTTTCATTAGTATGATGCCTTTACAGTTGATTTTGATATTTTTATTAGTTGCATTATTCTTCGCATACTTTTTTGCTCCTCTAACCGCCATTGCGTATAAAAATCCAGAGGTTTTGTAGATACATTTACCTCCCAATTTATAAATCTTCTCATTATCCATAATTGATAACGTTACATATGGATTATTCATTACATTTCTCTTTGTTTTATCCATGAACTGATCACTAATCAAAATTTTATCTATGGCAATCAAATGTTTTGAATGAATAGGTACGATATTTACAATCCCTTCATTTGAAGCTGTTGCTAATACAGTATCTTTTTTAATTTCAAAAATCTCCTTATGCAATTTTAGATTTATATTATTTTCCCATGTCTCAGAATTACCTTTTTTAGTAATTATATCTTTTATAAAAAATACTAATCCTATTAACCCTAAAATAAACATAATTCCATCCTCATACACATGATATTTTGGTATTTGTACAAGTGGCGGAAAGGGTACCGCCCATACCAATAATAAAAAAAATAAAAGTTTGTTATTTCGCCTTTTTGCAGTAATAAAAAGCAATAAAGTATATGCAGTTGTAGGACAAGGAAGTGTTCCTGGCATAATCCAGTAACGCATTTCTTTTCCAAGAATTCCACCAACAAATGGATAAATCATCATCATAATAATACCTATAACAAAGAATGCTCTCTTCCATCCTTTTTTCGGAAACTGAAATTGCAATTTGTTATTCTTGATATCTAGACCAATGAGTAAGGCAATAGATAAGAACAAAATTCCTTGACTTATTCTTAGTGGTAGAGGAAATCCTTCACTTAGAAAAAAGAATCTGATTCCTATAAACACATTTATGGTAAGTAAAGTTGCTTTAATTATGATGTTTGCTTTTTTCCCTTTTTCAAACATCAAATATCCCGTAATACATACCATTACTAGTAAACCAATCCATTGTAACGGAAAAATACTTTCGTTATATGTGGCGATGACTTCCCACCATTCGATTTTAGATAACATAAAATCCTCCTTTTTGTATACCAAGTATACTATGATTTGTTTTTTTGCCGGCTTACTCGCCGGCAAGTAATATTTCGTTCAATTTAGTTAAGAAATCCTCTAATACTTGAAGTTCTTTTTCTTCCATAGCATCCATTACATCATAGATTTTCCCAAAACGCCTTTGTTCAAAGTCTTCATGCATCTTAAATGCTATATTTCCCTTCTTAGTTAAACCAAAGATAACTTCTTTTTTGTTATCAGGCAAATGTGTCTTGTATATCAAATCTTTTGCTAGAAGCTTCTTTGTGAATTTCTGCACTCCTCCTTTTGTTATATCCATAATCCTTGCAATCTCTGTCATGTTAGACCCTGGATTTTTACCTATTGCTACAATAGTATGGATTTCAGAACCATATAATAAATCACCAGTTCCAAAATCTTTAGGAGTTTTTTTAATTTCATCAAAAGATTCCATAGATGAAAAATATAGTTTAATAATATTTTTATAACTCTTCATGTAATCACCTACATTTATAGTATACCAAGTATATAATATTGCCAAGAACTTTTTTCATCGTGTCAATCTACATTTACTTCTATATTTCGATACCTGCTTTGCTTATCAAATATCATAAGCTGCTTCAAAAATTAATTATTGATATATATTTCAACTTAAAAACTCCAAAATTTTATCCAAATGAATAATTTTCTTATTTTTGTAAAGAGTCTAGTTCCACAACGGTTTTCTACATTCTTTTTGAATATTCAATGATATACTTGGTAGTATCGAAATATTCAAACTGGAGGTGATAGAAAAAATAATATTTAAGTCATTTTGGTAAGATATATTTTTACAAATGTAAGAAAAATAATAACCTAGGAGGAAAAAGATGTATAAGAAAATAATTAGTTTAGTATTAGTTGTTAGTATGCTTATGATTTCAACTGTTACAAGTTTTGCAATTGAACCTGATAGAGACGATGAGTTTCTTACTCAACAAAAATCAATTTACATAAATGAAATGAAAGATATTAATACTGAGAATAAGTTTAAGGAAGTAAATGTTTCATTTGATACGAATGTAAATATTAATGGTAAATTAATAATTAACGATACTAAGTATGAATTACAACTTAATGGATTATTCTATCCGTTTAATGAAGGAGTATATAACAAAAATTTAGTTGTAGGTGATTTTTCAAGTTCATCTCCAGATTTTAAAGTTATAAATGTTAAAGTTGATACTTCTGTAAGTGAACCCACATTAATTATTGTTCTTATGGAGACATTAACTAGTAATTATTTTGAACTTAAGAGTAACATTACCAACAAAGAATTTGAAATGATCTATAATCAGTCTGAGACAAACTTAAAAGAAGTTTCTATTTCTGAAAACGATTTAGATAAAAAGTTATTATCATTATATAAATATGATATAGAAGATAATCAGCCTGAAACATTAAACATAGAATATTCTAGCAATACAGTAAGACTTATGTCTGCCCCAAGAATGAGCAGAAGTGATTTAACAGCTTTTCTTACGGCAATGAATAAATATGGTGAAGTTAAGTTATCAGATTATGATATACCTACTTCTCTATTTACTGATACAGGTTGGGATCACTATCACTACACTAATGAAGAAAATAATCCTTTTGCATATTCAGTATATGCAAGTAAAAATGGTAGTGATGAGTATTTGGCTCAAATTACTATGCTTGATACAACAGTTCATGATGAAGATGAAAATGTTAGCGTTCAATTGGAATACTACGATGGGATGGTTATGTCATACAATATCTATACCAAAAAAGCTAAAGTCATTCAATATGGACTCGGTGGAAATGTATCCAATATAAAATTAGCACTATATCTAAAAGCTAGTAATGATAATATATTCACTAGCAGATGCTTAAATGGTAGTCTAAAATCACAATCTTCAGTGAAGGGGTTAATCGGGTTACTACCACACGGTGGAACAGTACTTACTCTTTGGGATTATGCAAATGATGAATGTATTACAAATGCAATAACTCAAGGAAAAAAAGATTTTCCAGACACAATTCAAATGCAAAAGGATAAGTATGGAGACGATAATATTATAAAGGCGATATATGGTGAATCTGGTAAAGCATATATGAGTAGAAAAGATGTTCATTATTTCCAACTTGAAGGAGAAGTTAATAATAGTTCTAATAATGTTGATTGGTCATATAAATATCAGATTTCAAAACATCTATAAATAAATCACATTATTTTTTTTAAAAACAATTTTAATGTAATTAAAAAAAGATGTATCTCCAAAAACAAGCTATCTTTGGGATACATCTTTTTTTATACTTAATGAGAAAATTATACTGATTCTTTAATAAAGTCTTGTACTTTAGTCTATTAACTAAATACATTAGGAAAAAGTGCCAATATCATTAAAACAACACCTACTATAGGCATTACATACCATGATATCTTTTGCATAAAGACATAAAAATCAGATGGTTCTGGATCTCTCACTGATAATATATGCTTCATATTAAAAAAGAATAATGGATAGCTATAGTCAAAAATAGTAATACCAAATAGGAAAAATGCTAGAAGTACTAAATAACCTACACCACGTTTTTGTTCATTGTCACGTAACGAAAACTCTACTACATTGATTAACGATACTTTATAATCAGCATTAAATGGTGATTCATTATTATACGTTACTCTAATCAAACTATTATCAATTGAAATCTCACCATTATTGTCTCGTAAAAAAGGACTGTCTTTTTTATATTCTCCGTTAAACACAACTTTATCATTTTCTTTTATTTCTATGTCTGAGTTGTAGTAAGTTTTTTTATTAAATGCTACTGTATATTCTTTATAGATGTTATTGGGCAAATCAAAAGTTACATTAACATCATTACCTTCTTCAGCTTCTCCATTTACAATTACAAGCATATCACCATATCCATTGTTTCCTTTATAATGATATTCAGAACCTACAACTTCCTTTTTCAAAAAAGCATCTTCAAAATATACTCCACGAGTAAAGAAAATCTTAAAATAAAATATTAGAATAATACTTATCAGTACTAAGATAATTATTTTCTTTTTTTTAGTCCACTTTTTAGTTCCTTCTAGAGCCATATTTTGTCCCCCTATTATACACAGACTATTACTTCTTAGAATTATCACTTACAATACTGTTGATCTCCCCTGCGATATCACATGTATTTGTAATCATCTTTATCAAGAAATTCCTTGTCTGAGTGTTCATTTGCTTATTATTAAACTTCAAATTTTTACTATTAGATATTTCTTCTATTAAGTCATTTAACTTTTCATCTACCTGCTTATCTTGTAAAAATGTTTCAATTGGTACTGGAATATCTGTTCTACCTAACATGTAATCTGTTGATACATTGTAATAATCTGATAATGTTTTAAGTGTATTCATATCTAAATTACGTTTACCCTGCTCATAATAGCCATATGCACTAGTAGTTATATTTAACAACTTAGCTATGTCTTTTTGTTTTAATCCTCTATCTTCCCTTAACTGTCTAAGTCTTTTAACAAACAAACTAATCACACCTTTCATATGAATTTTACAACTTAAAGTTGGAAGTGTAAATAAATCAAGTCATAATGTTGTTTATATTATTGACAAACATCATATTGTTGTATAAAATATATATAGAATTATTAATATTATTTTATTTCATCATATTATTAGATTAGATTTAATAACGAGGTGTAATCATGATACGAATTAATTTAATTAAAAAAAGAGGCGACAAATCACAAAAAAGTGTTGCCGATTCCATAGGGATAACCACTAGCTATTATGGAATGATTGAACTTGGTGTTCGAAATCCCAGCTTAGATGTAGCTATGGATATTGCTAACTATTATAATACTTCCATTGAAGATTTATTCTTTGATAACATTTCTTCAATGAAAACCGGACATGTACATAAATAGAACTTTTCATTTACATAATCATCATGCTTGAAATACATCATATTGATATAAATATCAGGGGGCTTTAGATGTTATTTTTACATTTCGTAATTGGTTTCTTAGTTGGTTCTATGGGTAAATATTTAATACTGGAATGTATTTCGTACCATACTAAAAAGAAGATATGGAGAAAACTAAAGAAAAGTATGGAAATGGAAGATTTTTTTGAAGTAAATCATAAACAATAATTATGCCACTCCAATTATACTTACATATATACTAAAACACACCTCAATACAAATAAACGAGGTGTGTTTTAATAATTAGCTACATGCTATGATTCAATTATTCTCAAATATTGAATATAAATCTTTAAAATTTATGTCTTCTGATTTTATGTATGTATTATCATCTAACTCTATAATACCATTTTCATCAATATTCAATTTAGTCTTTCCATTCTTATTATAGAAAATTATGTTTAAATATGGTAATTTTATAGCTGTATCAGATTTAGTAAATTCTGCTTTATTGAATAACTCCTCTAATTCTGAAATGTCTTCTTTGCTATCAATCTCTGCCATATGACTGCTATAACCATATCCTATACAAACGCTAGTAGAATTATGTATTTTTTCTAGTGGTGAATTCTGTAACTTGAATAAGTATAATACTAATATTACTAATATCAAACATGCAAAAAAGTACGGTACATTCTTCTTCTTCATCTTATCACCATTTACATAATATTTTTATCTTTTGTCATATACCATTATAACACATCTGATACTTTTAGTTTAATAATATTATACTACAATTAATTAATTCAGCTTAAAGATAAATATATCACTACCACCACTAGGAGCTATCTTACCTCCAAGAACATATCCTGAATCGCTTGTTTGATATACATAGGATGGATAATCAACATCAGATATATTATATGTTTGAATCCACTCAGTATTTCCAGAGGAGTTAACTTTAATTAATGCTATATCATATAAAGATTTACTTGCAGCAGAATCATAATAACTAGCTGTTCCAGTTATAGCATAACCACCATCATTAGTCTGGCTTACATAACTAGCATCTTGATAACTATCATATCCATTGACAAAAATATTTTTCTTCCAACTGGAATTGAAAGAAGAATCTAATTTTGCTATAGACATCTTGCAAACATATTCACCATTTTCATATTCTGAATCTCTACCAGACATTATGAAACCTCCATCACTAGTAAGTTCCATATGTTCTACGATACCATTCATAATATCATTATGGATTTTGCTCTGAATCAAATTACCAGTATTACTTATCTTCAATAATTTGGTTTGGTCATTACTTAGTTCTGTACTATGTGTCCTAACGATTATATTACCAGTTGATGGCTCTAACATAGTCTGTAGACCAAACTCATCTCTTGTAGTTGTTGTTAAAGTAGTACCCCATTGTATATTTCCAGTTGAATCTGTTTTAATCAATAATGGTTCATAATGTCCGTCACCATATGATTTGGATGTTCCAATTATAAAATATCCGCCACCAGTTGTTTGGATAACGTCATTACCATTATCAGATTTATCCCCACCAAAAAGTTTAATCCATTCAAAATTTCCAACAGAACTAAATTTTGCAAGGAAAACATCCTCATTTATTTCTCCAGTTACAATATATCCATTATCAGCAGTTTGGCTTAAACCATTTACAGCCCAGCTATTGCCTTGACCATAGACATATGACCATTCAATATTACCAGTTGAATCAATTTTAGTAAGCCATATAAGGCTATCTCCAGTAGTAGCCCCCATCATGAATCCACCATCTGAAGTATTTTCGTAAAGTTTACTATTATTGTAGTCATATCCTTGATAGTTTAATAGATGCTGCCACTCTATAGCTGAAGGTTGTACTGAAGCAGGTTCATTAACTGCTTTATTATTTATTAAATTATTTATTCCATCTTTCACATCTAATTTTACATCTGTCTTCGATAATTCCATAACAGTAGATTTATCAGTTATATTGTCATTCATAACTAGTTTATTTTCAATTACAGATTTTGCAAAAGAACCATTTGTTCCTACTACTAAGCACATAATTAAAGTTAACATTAAAGAAATCGTAAATTTGTTTTTTCTAAACATACTAATCACCTTTCTCCTTTGCTAATTTCAGAATCTATTTGTTTTTGTATGCTGAAAACGGATTAAAATATAATCCGTTAACTCTCCTCCTCATCATTTATTTTTCCAACAAATAGAATCTTCTTAAACATTATATATTTCGCATTATTTTTTGTCAATTAAATAATATCTTGTTATTTATTAATTAATTCTAGATATATTACAATTATTTTCATCTTTTTACATACAACACAAGCAAATTCAAAGGAATTGTAAGTATTAAAGAGGAAAATTATAGGAAAATGTTTTTTAAACCTACACACTATTATTTTTACCATATATATTGTTTTATTTCTAATTGATGATATACTAATCTTAATAATTTTATGTAGATATGAGAAGGGTTGGTTAGATTATGAAAAAGATAGAAACCGTTAATACATATTTCAATGAATATACTATAGATGAATTAACCAAGTTCATCAATGATTTCAAACTAACTCCAAAAGCCTTTGGAAAGCAGACCCCCGAGAATTATGGTATTTGTGATTGGCGTATAATAACTGACATAGAACTTATCTATAATATATCCGGTACCACATATGTAGAATTCAACGACAAGACTTATGTTCTATCTGAAAGCGACTTAATAATAGTTCCATCCTTCACTCCCCACAAGATCTATACAAAAGATGAAGATATCCATACCAATTATTGGCTGCATTTTTCAACTTCTCCTTATTATAAGCAATTTGAATTATTCAACATACTGACCAATGAACAAAATTCAATAATACACATAGGAGACGATTATCTGTTGAGTCTATATGAAAAGCTGTCAACAGAGCTTAGTACCAAGACACCAGGTCATTTTCTAGTCTTCACTAATGTACTTATGGAGATCATCTTATATATAATTAGAACAAACTGTCTAACAACTAAAAAAATATCAGACCTATGTTTGAACAGGTTTGATAGTGACCGATTTCTAATAGAGAAATGTCAATCTTATATCTATAGTAACTTGTCCAAGAAAATTACTATAGATGATTTGTGTACCTTTTTATGCATAAGTGAATCTAAGTTGTACAAATCTTTTTCAAAGCTCATTGGAATAACACCAAACCAATTCATATTGTATTCCAAATTAAAAGAATCTGAAATATTATTGCTCTCTTCCAATCTGTCTATACAAGAAATAGCTTCATCCCTAGGTTTTTCATCACCTTATTACTATAGTAATGTTTTCAAGAAACACTACGGCTTGTCTCCCATCTCTTATAAGCACAAAAACTTAATTAACGGATAAATACAGGATTTCATATCTTTTATACAATCCTCTCTATTCTAAGCTGGTGGAAAATTAGATATCATTGGTATAACAAAAATTATTGGAGGTTATACTATGAATTTTTCTCTCAAACCTGATTTTGAAGAAAGTTATAAGAGATATGAGGCTTTTTTTGAAGGAACAATTGACGATAGACCATTAGTATCTATTATTCTACCAAAAGATAATTGTATTGAATTCCCTAAGAAGAAATATGATTCATATAAAGAGCAATGGCTAGATATAGATTATAGAGCTGAACAGATTGCACACCAATTGAATAATCAAATATATCTAGGTGATGCAATGCCTGTAGCTTTTCCTGATATGGGACCTGAGTTTTTTAGTGCATTATGTGGTTGTGACTATTCATTCTCAGAAACAACAGCTTGGTCGGAACCATGTATCAAAGACTGGGCAGAAGATTACGATACAGCAATATTAGACACATCCCATCCCCTACTAGAAATAGCGCTCAAATTTACTGATAATCTCATTGATCTTGGAAAAGATACATTTATTACAGGATTACCAGATTTTCATCCAGGGGGTGACCATTTATCAGCTTTACGTGACCCAGCAAACTTAGCAATGGATGTTATTGAAAACAAGAATTACATAAAGAAGAAATTATCTGATTCACAAGGAGAATTCTATAAAGTATATGATATGTTCTACAATAAAATCCATGGTGCTTCCAATCCTGCTTCTACTTGGTTACCTCTCATATCAAAAGAAAAATACTATGCTCTGAGTAATGATTTTTCTTGTATGATAAGTACATCTGATTTTGAGGAACTTTTTCTGGATGGTTTAATTGACGAAACTTTGTTTTATGATAAATCCATATATCACTTAGATGGACCTGGTGCCTTAAGGCATTTGGATACTATACTTTCAATGAAAAATCTAAATGCAGTACAATGGGTTCCAGGCGCAGGACATGATAATTTCAAAGATTGGATCGACGTATATAAGAAAATACAAAAAGCTGGAAAAGGCATAGATCTTCATTGTATAGATATCAGTGAAATTGATATGCTTATTGATAATCTTTCACCTGAAGGTATTTTCTTGAGAAATATTACAGGAGTTGACTCACTAGAGACAGCTCGAAAACTTCTAAATAAATTATATACAAAATGGAAATAGCATAGTGGGGTTGGCTTATGAACCAGCCCCACTACTTTTATATACTTTTATACATAAAAACAGTAATTCCCTTTTTATTAGAATGCACATCTGCTTTTTTAATAAATAGCTGTATTAAGAGCAAAGTACATATCTCACCAAGAATAATAGAAATCCAGATTCCAATATTTCCAATCATAGAAGGAAGAGCTAACAAGAAAATAATTGTAAATACCATTCCTCTACTAGCTGATATAATATTAGCAGTCTTGGAATTCTCTGTGGATTGATAGTAAGTGACATTAACTATATTGATTGAAGCAATAATAAAGGAAAAACTATAAATTATTAAAGCATCATAAGTCAATTTTATAAGTTCTGCATTACTATTGAAAACACCAATCACTTTTTGTCCAACCAATAACATGATTGAATAAATAACAATAGATGAAATCAAATTAGTCTTAACACCCATCTTGAATACCTTATTAACTTTTTCCATGTTTCCCTTACCATAATTATAACTTATCAATGGTTGAATCCCTTGTGAGATACCCATGAATAGTGCTAACAGAACAACACTTATATAACCGATGATACTAAAACCTGCAACTCCAATTTCTCCAAGCCTTCTGATTATGACTTGATTAAATGCAAATATACAAACTGCTGGTGATATTTGATTAAGGAATTCTGGTGTTCCTACCTTAAGAATTCGCTTAAGCTCTTCTTTCTTTAGCTTAGGTACATATAATCTAAGCTTACCTTTTTTTCTAATAAAATGTGTCATAAGCAGAAATACGCTGGATAATTGTCCTAATCCTGAAGCTACTGCCGCACCAGCTATCCCTAGACCAAACTTAAATATAAATAAATAATCTAATATTATATTTGTAATAGCGCCTGCTATAAGTGCAATCATAGCTAGATTAGGATTACCATCATTTCTAATAAAAGCACTTAATGCCAGACTTCCAGCAAAACCAAGACCAAACATCATATAATAACGAAGATAATCAGCAGTTCCTTTCACCAATTCATCACTAGCACCTAATAATCTAGCTATTTGTTCTGGAAAAATAACACTGATTATTGATACTACACCTGTTATAGCTACTATAAGAAATAAGCTTTGCAAGAATATATTATTACCTTCTTTATGCTTATTTTCACCAAATTTTATTGACATGACAGCCGCTCCACCCATAGTTACCATCATACTGATTGCAATCATCAAGGTTGTAACTGGTAAAGCAACATTTATTGAAGCTAAAGCATTAGCGCCTACTCCTCTACCAACAAATATTCCATCAACAACAACATACAGGGCTGAAACCATCATACCTATTACTGATGGTATTGCATATTTTGTAAACTCTTTCCATAGTGACTTCATTTTCATCCCTCCTGTGGAAGATTATAAAGTCTATACCATGTATAGAGTCAATAGTTTTTTATAATAAAATTTGTAATTCGTATAACAAATTATCATTTTCCCATTGCCTAAGGGTATTGAATAACTCTGCTTGCATACAGATACCTTTGTAATTGATATTATTATCTTTTATATATGACCGTAATTTATCTATGGCTTCTTCTCTTTCATGATTATAATAAGCTATACATATATATCTTCCTCCCGGTATCTCTTTAACATCTATATTCTTACTATTAATATTATCGTTGTATAAGGTCGTATAGATATTTTGGTAGACCATTTTTCCTTTTTCTATAATTAAGTTCAAGTCAACAAAATACCCAGTCTCTCCTTCAAATAATATATCATTCTCTTCCAATATCTTATCTAGTTTTCTTATCTTTATTTCAATATCACTTTCTTTGTCATCTTTTTTAATTTTCTTTTTTACGATAAATCTTTTATTTATATCTCTATAATATATTTTATTGGTTTCTTTGAGGTCCATAACATATTTTATTTTGCTTTCAATATTACCCATGGCTATATTTATATTTTTTAATCTGTCAATCTCTTTCTCCACTATATCTTGTTGTTTTTGGATAAATGACAGCAAGGTAACAATATCCTTTTTCTGCAAAACATCGCTAAGCTCTTTCAACGGTGCTCCTATATGTTTGGAATACTTGATCAAGTCAATATATATGAACTGATCTATTGTGTAATATCTATATTTACTCTCTGGGTCAACATATGCAGGTTTTAGAAGCCCCATTTTATCATACAACCTTAAAGCTTGAATGGATACATTATTTATCTTGGCTGTTTCTCCTATAGAAAAGTATTTGTCCATGTATGCCTCCTGTACATTATCATGATATTTTTGAAGGTAATATACCTTTATATCTTTTGAATTGTCTTGTAAAATAACTTAAATTTTCAAAACCAACTTCAAAGGCTGTTTCTGTTATTGTACAATCTGATGTTCTTAGTAATTCTTCAGCTTTGTTTATTCTTATCATATTAATATATTCTATTGGACTTAGTCCCGTATATGTTTTGAACAATCTACAAAAATGATATTTACTTACATTTATTACTTGTGCTAGATCTTCAACAGTAATCTTCTGAGTATAATTCATATCAATATAACTCAATACATTCTTTATTCTCTGTGTATTCTTCTTGGTAACCGTAGAAAGGGTTACAGGAATTAATAATTTATTTTCAATATGTAGAGATAAAAATAATAATAAATAAGCTTTTGTAGCTAATTCATATCCAACACTCATACTATTATTTTTATCAATAATTTTTTCAACTATTCCAAGTAGTTCCTTGCTAGGTGTACTTTCTCCATCAATTAGAGAATTTAGATTATACTCATTAAAACATAAGGGATTAATATAATTTTGTTGGGAAATATCTCTACTAGGCAGCTCTAATAAACATGTATTGAATACAATAGCAAAATAAGAACAACCACTCTGATTTTGTGTATATGCCCAGTGCAATTCCCCAGAATTAATAACTATAGCTTGACCTTGGTGTACCTCATAATTAATATCATTAATTCTAAAAGTTGCATTTCCTCTATTTATGTATATGATTTCTAATTCATCATGCCAATGACATGGGAGTATCTGCTGATTACACTCTCCAAAATCCACTTTATAAATTGCAAATGGATATTTATCAGTACCATGTATTATATTCTCTTTCAGATTATGTTTCATCATATTAGACACCTCTATTTTAATATAATACAAAAATATAAAAACATCAACAAAAAAGCAATATTGTGTTATTTGTCAGCAAAATGTTATTAGTATCCTTTTTAATATAGATATATAATTATCTTAATCATAGAATCCATCATTAAAATGTTAATAGTAAGGAGCTTAGAAAATGATAATAACAAGTTATAAGAAGGTTAATGAATATCTCTTACTAAATACTGATTGTGGGAAAATTAGACTTATACCATATTCAGATTCAATTGTCAGAATTACCTATAGTCGAGAAAAGCATTTTTCCCCTAAAGATAGTCTCATGATTATATGGGAAGAAGATACTTGTGCAAACTGGTCATTAAAAGAATCTCATGACAAAATAACATTCATCACAAAAGCTTTACAAATTGATATTAATAAGCATACAGGAGCATTCACCTATTATGACAGCTTAGGGAATCTGCTAACAAAAGAACCTGCTCATGGTGGAAAAAGTTTGGAATCAATTGATGTTGTAAAAACTGTATTTGATGAATCAACACAAATAAGAGCTACACAAAGTGTTGATGGAATCAGATCCAATGCAACTGATTATAAAAAAATAATTGACCGTAAAGCCTATCATACTAAATTAGAATTCATTTGGGAAGATGGAGAAGCTATCTATGGTCTTGGTTCCCACGAAGAAGGAATCATGAACCTGAGAGGTCACCATCAATATTTGTATCAGCAGAATATGAAATCTGTTGTTCCTATGTTAGTTTCTACAAAAGGATATGGCATTCTAGTTGACAGCTACTCATTAATGACATTCCATGATGATATGTATGGTTCTTATATCTGGACAGATGTGGATGATGAAATGGATTATTACTTTATCTATGGTCCTGAATTTGATGAGATCATAAATGGTTACAGAGAATTAACTGGAAATACTCCTATGTTACCTCGTTGGGCATATGGTTATGTTCAATCCAAAGAGAGATATAAAACACAGGAAGAATTGGTCTCAATAGTAAAAGAATACAGAAAGCGTAAAATACCTCTTGATTTGATTGTCCTTGATTGGCGTTCTTGGACTGATGGACAATGGGGGCAAAAATCTTTTGACCCTGAGAGATTTCCTGATCCTACTGAAATGATGAGTCAGCTTCATGATATGAATACAAAACTTATGGTTTCAATATGGCCTATTATGGCATCTGGAAGTAATAATCATTCAGAAATGTCTAGTAAAGGATTTTTACTGGGGAATCAAGCCAATTATAACGCCTTTGACGAAAAAGCACGTAAACTATATTGGAATCAAG
Source organism: Vallitalea guaymasensis (assembly GCF_018141425.1). NCBI lineage: Bacteria > Bacillati > Bacillota > Clostridia > Lachnospirales > Vallitaleaceae > Vallitalea > Vallitalea guaymasensis. The sequence goes on along the minus strand of NZ_CP058561.1, from coordinate 5,006,074 downwards.
CTAATGACGGTATATTTTCACATGGGACAGATGCTTGGTGGTGCGATTGTACTGAGCCTTTTGAAGCTGATTGGAAGGGCGAACTAAAACCCGAACCAGAAGAGCGAATGAATATAAATACCCAGGAAGCTAAAAAATATCTTGACCCAGAATACATAAATGCTTATTCCTTATTACACTGTAAAGGTATATATGAAGGTCAAAGAAACACAACTGACCATAAGAGGGTTGTCAATTTGACACGTTCTGCTTACGCAGGACAACATAGATATGCTGCTATAACATGGTCGGGAGACATAGCTTCAAGTTGGGATACATTAAGGAAACAGATACCAGCAGGTCTTAATTTCTGTGTAACCGGTGAGCCATATTGGACTCTTGACATAGGCGCTTTCTTTGTTGGTGGAAAGAGCAAATGGTGTCGATGGTGCGATGATAAGAATATTCCAGCACCTTGGTTTCTTGCTGGTGAATATGATAATGGATGTAACGATCTTGGATACCGTGAATTATATGTACGCTGGTTTCAATATGGAGCATTCTTACCAATGTTTCGCTCCCATGGAACAGATACACCAAGAGAAATATGGCAGTTCGGAGAACCTGGTTCCATATTTTATGATACTCTAGTCAAATTTGATAATCTTAGATACAGACTTATGCCTTACATATATTCCTTAGCTGGAAAGGTCACATTTGATAACTACACAATAATGAGGTCATTAGCCTTTGATTATAGAGATGATAATAATGTGTATAATATAGCTGACCAATTCATGTTCGGTCCATCTATTATGATTAATCCTATAACTAAGCCTATGTATTATGGAAAAAATTCTAAAAAGTTGTCAGGTATAGAAAAAACTCGTGAGGTCTACCTTCCAAAAGGTTATGATTGGTATGATTTTTGGACTGGAAAACAATATCAAGGTGGACAGATTATAGAATCTAAGGCAACATTAGATATTATGCCTATCTATATACGTGCTGGCTCTATTATACCTATGGGACCTGTTGTTCAATATACAGATGAACAATTAGATGCTCCAATAGAATTAAGGATATATATTGGTTCTGACTCTTGTTTTACTGTTTATGAAGATGAGGGAGATAATTACAACTATGAAAACGGTTCTTATTCACTCATTAATTTAAAATGGTTAGATGATAATAAAACATTAATCATTGGTAACCGTGAAGGCTCCTATAAGGGAATGTCATCATACAGGCAATTTAAAATAGTAATTGTATCAAAAGGTCATGGAACAGGTATTGATAAACAAATAAATACAGACAAAATTATTAATTATGATGGTAATGAAATACAGGTAACTTTCTAAATAAAAAGGGCTGTCGGATAATACATTTTTGTAATGGCATGATTATCCGTAAGCCCCTTACTTGATTTCTAATCCTTTAGAACAATCATCTAGAAAGATTGTTCTGTTCTCTCTATAATCTCATCTTGCAACGCTTTACTAAGATTACAGAAATAATCACTGTAACCTGCAACCCTTACAATAAGATTCTTATAAGCATCTGGATTCTCCTGAGCTTTTAAAAGGGTTTCCTTACTTATAACATTAAATTGAATATGATGACCATCTAGTCTAAAATAAGCCCTTACCAGATGTGCTATATTATCTAACCCCTCTTCTCCTTCAAGAAGGGATGGTGTGAATTTCTGGTTTAATAATGTTCCTCCTGTTATGACATGATCCATTTTAGAAGCTGACTTAATTACCCCAGTAGGACCATTTGTGTCCGCTCCCTTTGATGGTGAAATACCATCTGCAAGAGGTTTATTGGCTAATCTGCCATCAGGTGTAGCTCCCATAACTTCACCGAAATATACATGGCATGTGGTTGGAAGCATATTTATTCTATGAACGCCACCTTTACCGTTAGGTCTGCCTGTAACTTCAGCATAATAAGCATGGAAAACCTCACTCATGATATTATCAGCATAATCATCATCATTACCATATTTAGGTGTCTTATTCTTCACTAAGTTCAATATACCTTCATACCCTGTAAAATTGGCTTTTGTAGCTGCTAAGAGCGCATCCATAGTCAATTTCTTGTAATCAAATACATTGTACTTAATAGAAGATAATATATCTGTGATATTACCGATACCTACTCCTTGAATATATGTGGTATTATATCTTGCACCACCTGAGTTATAATCTTTTCCATTTATTATACAATCATCTATGATAACCGATAAAAACGGTACAGGCATTTTTGTAGCATACAATCTCTCTATTACTCTATTTCCTTTTACCTTTATATCTACAAAATGTTTTAGTTGTTTTTTATAAGCACCCAATAACTCTTCATAGCTTTCAAAATCTGTTGGATCCCCTGTTTCAATACCTAGCTTTTTGCCTGTCATTGGGTCTATACCATTATTCAATGTAATTTCTAATATTTTAGGCAGATTCATGTATCCAGTAAGAATATATGCTTCTTTTCCAAATGCTCCTGTTTCTACACAACCACTAGTACCACCATTTCTTGCATCTTCTACAGTCTTCCCAGCACGCAGCATTTCCTGTATGACTACATCTGTATTAAATAGTGAAGGTTGCCCCCAACCCTTTCTAACTATTTTTAGAGCTCTTTTAAGAAATCTTTGTGGTGTTTTCTTACTTATTTGCACATTGGAACTTGGTTGTAATAATTTCATTTCATCTATGACATCAAGTAATATGTAACTTACTTCATTGACACCATCTGAACCATCTTCTCTTAATCCTCCACAATTGATGTTAGCAAAGTCTGTATACGTTCCACTTTCTTTTAATGTAATACCAACCTTGGGTGGAGCTGGTTGATTATTGAACTTTACCCAAAAACATTGTAAGAGTTCTTCCGCTTTTTCACGGCTCAAATTTCCTTCTTCAATCTCTTTCTTATAAAACGGATAAAGATGTTGGTCCAGTCTACCAGGGTTAAAAGCATCCCAAGGATTGAGCTCGGAAATAACACACAGATGTACGAACCAATACATTTGCAGAGCTTCTTCAAAGCTTCTTGGTGCATATGCAGGAACATGATTACATGTATGAGCGATATGCAGCAGTTCCTCTTTTCTCACAGGGTCATCTTCTTTATCAGCCAACTCTTTGGCTAATTCACCATAGCGTTTACCCAAAATCATGATAGCATCACAAGCAAGGCTCATACCCATAAGTTGATTTTTCTTATCTAGAGCCTCATCATCATTATAAAAGTCCAGTTTACTTATTGAATCTTCTATCTCTTTCTTGAAATCCATAAAACCTTTTTTATAGATTTTACCATCAGCAACTGTATGTCCTGGTCCTCTTTGTTCCATAAACTCTGTGAAAATTCCTGCTTCATAGCATTCTTTCCACTCTTGTGTCATGTTGTTTATGATGTGATGGCGCATAGACCTTTTTTCCCAGTAAGGAATAATAGTTTCCTGCTGTATCCTCCTAGACTCTTCTGATGTTTTGAATGTGATTTTTTCTCGATCATTCATAACCTGAAAATCTTCCACAGTATGACAACATAGTTCTGGATATGTTGGTGTTCCAGCAGGTTTTTCCCCTCTTTCTCCAACAATAAGTTCTCCGTCATTGATACAAAGTTTTTTATGAGTCATTAATTCTTTCAATACCATACCTCTTAGAACTGGTATTGATACACTTCCTTCATACTCTTTATAAACCGCATCAACTATTTCTGCCCTTTCCATTGAGATATAAGGTATTGCATTTACGCTTTGCTCTCTAAGTTTTCTTACTCGTTCTGTTATCATAATATTTACCCTCCTATCTTAACCTTTATACCAGCTTTATCAAATTTCATTGCTATATCATTCATTCTAGTATCTGAAGGTCTTTCCATCCCTGTTAATCTATATTGTAATCCAAGGTTTTTATATTTATCCATACCCATTTTATGATAAGGGAGCAGATTAACTTGTAGAATACGAAGACCTGATAAGAAATGAATGGAAGCACTAATCTGTTCATCATCATCATTGATGCCTTTGATAATGGGCATCCTGACAAATATGTCTGCACCTGCATCAGATAATCTTCGTAAATTATCAAGTATCTCTTCATTATATATACCAACGTACTTCTTATGTCTCTGATTATCAATTAATTTGAGGTCATATAAAAACAAATCAACTTTGTCTAATATTTTACTGAAATCCTCCCATTTACCGTAGCCGCTTGTGTCTACAGCTGTATGTATATCCTTCTCCTTGCAAGCTCGTAACATTTTATCAAGAAAATCTGATTGAACCATTGGTTCTCCTCCTGAGAACGTAACACCTCCACCAGATTCTTCATAAAAAACATGATCCTTTTCAATTTCTTTCATGAGGTCTCTGACAGTTATATCCCTACCCACATATTCTAGGGCATTATTAGGACAAAAATCTGTGCACTTACCACACAAATCACATCTTTCCTTATCAATGATTACCTGTAAATCTTGTATTATAATAGCTTCCTTGGAACATGTTTCCTCACAAATTCCACAAGCAGAACATCTATCTTTGAAATAAATTATTTCATGTTTATACTTTTGACTCTCTGGATTATGGCACCACCAGCATCTTAATGGACATCCTTTTAGAAATACTGTTGTTCTAATTCCTGGACCATCATGAACAGAGTATTTTTGAATATTCATTATAGTACCTGTCATTAAATCACTTCCTTATAACAAGAATCAGACTATACTATTCCTATTTATATATATGCCATTATATCATGTTTACAATAAAAATCTATGGATATTTATATTAATCTCCAAAAAGAATAAAACTTAATTATTTTTAGCTGATCCCCTTATTTTAATTAAATAAAAGGGCAGTCTTACCATAGATAAATTCTAGGTAAGATGCCCTTTGCCTTGTTACATCAATAATTCAATTATAGCCTAGTTACTTTTATTGATTTCTGGAAAATCTTCCTTTAATCCTATATTACAGAAATCAATGTCTTCATAACCTAGTTTATAAGCTGGAGAGTTTGGTGAAAGTCTGAAATCTTTATTATTGATATCTCTAAATTGTGGATTACCAATTATTGAATGAGAATCAAATTTATCATCAAACATTCCTATCCATT